>JADGCJ010000040.1:0-18590 GCA_015229045.1 Magnetococcales bacterium | reverse complement strand
GCTGGCGACCGGACAGGTCCAGGACAGAGTCCTGGTGGGGTTCGGGGCGAAGCCCTGACAAAGGCTTTCATGTCCAGGCCTTTCTTGAGGAGGTACAGAGTCCTGGTGGGGTTTGGAGTAGGGCCCCAATAAAATATTTCATGTCAACATTTTTCTCGTACCCTGGCTCCTTGCACTCTGCCGGAGAACCCAATTCTACCATACCAACTCCCTGATGCGTGTGGTATTCTAGCAGCGGAGAGGTAATCTTGGAAAGGTCGTACTGTCTCTTTGTCAGGCGCCTTGCAATCAACGGTCAAAAAAAAGAGGGGGATCCGCATGGATGAACCAAAGGGAATGACCCATTCAGCCGGCAAAATGGATCGGTTGATGGCCATGCTGGAAAAGGTTCCCGAAACCAGCAAAAACGGCTTTTCCAATATTGCCGATCACATGGGGCACTTTTCCGGCAGTTTCGCTGCCAGCGCCAGTCGGGCTGTCCTGATCAAGGAGCGCATCGAGTCGAGCGGCGACATGGGGTTGACCCCCCTGCGCAAGGATTTGGAACAGATCCGCGAAGAGGTGGAAAAACTGTTCACGGTCCTGGACAAGGTCATCGTCCAAAAATCCCCCCTGATCAAACGCCTGGAAAAAATCACCGACTGGGGTCTGCAAATCGAGCAGAAATCCTTTCTGCCCCGGGTGGTCGACCAGATCAAATCCCAGGGCAGCGAACGCATGGAACGCCATACCCTCGGCTCGATGATCGACAACCTGATGGAGCAGACCAGCCCCCTGATCAACGAAATCGTCTCCTCCAGCCAGGAGACCCGCGATGTTCTCGAACACCTGATGAAACGGCTCGGAACCGACATGGAGGTCTCCAAAGGCTCCCTGGAAAGCCTCCAGAAGAGTGCCGAAGAGACCATCCAGCGCATGTCCAAGGAGATCGGCAAGATTACGGCAATCTGTTCGGGCATGGAGAAACGTTCCGATCAGGTCGGTAGCGTGGTCTTCGAGATGGTGCAGGCGATGCAGTTCGACGACATCGCTTCGCAGAGAACCCACCATGCCTTGGAGGGATTGCGCCAGGCCAGAGAGAAGCTGCTCCTCGCCGCCGACACGGATGACCCCGAGGCCGGTCAGAAGGCCGTACAGTGGTTTCTGGTCGCCGTGCGGATCACCATCCGGCAGTTGGAGGACACCTGCAAGGATCTGGTCGGGGCGATCAAGAGCATGCAGGAGCATCTGGCCGAGATTGGCACCATCGCCGAAGATCAGGTCACCGAACTGGCCAATGCCCGCACCACCACGCGGCGTTTTCACCAGCATGCCACCGATATCACCTACCTGATGTCCGGATCGCAACGCCTGGGTATTTTTGACGACAGCCTCTCCAACGAGGTTCTCAAGACCCTTTCCAGGGCCGACAGCGGCATTTTTCAGGCCAGACGGGCTATGGATATGCTGATCATGACCTCCCAACGCCTCGAAAGCATCGCCGCCTCCATGAAAACAGGTGGCAACAATCGCCTCGACTCCCTGGTCGCCAGTATTCGCAGCCTTGGCAAGACCGTCATCGAGGAGAACCCAATTCTCAGCGAAGAGTTGAACAAGGCCGTGGAGAGGATCCAGAAAATCAGCCTCAGCTACTCCGAAAACACCACTCCGCGTTTGATGCGCACCAATACCCTGTTACGCCGCATTCCCCTGACCACACAGCAGATGGATACCTCCAACAACGATCTGATCCGCCTCTTCCACGAAGCCCTGGTCGATGCGCGCGCCACCTCCACCCAGGTCACGTTGCTTATGGCAGAGATGGATTTTCACAGAGAGATCAACGATACCATCAGCAACGTCGTAGCCGGTCTGAACAAACTGATGCGTGAAGTCGGCAGCGATCATGCCAGGTACATGGAGGGCGATCTGCACGCTCTCGCCGGTGAGTTTGAGGATCTCTCCAAGCTCTATACCATGAACTCCGAGCGAAAAATCCACGAAACGGAGCTTGAGGGTCATGCCACCACCGACGATGGCGGCGGGGATGATATCGAGTTGTTTTAACAGGGAAAAGACCATGTCGAAAACTTTGACCATCGATGATATCTGGAAACTGTTCGAGGAGACCAACCGGCTATTTCGCGAGTCGGAAGCCAAGTCCAAAGCCGAGGCGGAAGCCAGGATGAAAGAGGCGGAAGCCAGGTCCAAGGAACTGGAACACGATCTCCATGAAACCAGGAGAATCATGCAGGAGAGTAACGAGGAGACCAACAAGAAGGTCAAGGAAGTCTCAACCTTGGTGGGCCGGTTGGGGGATCGTTGGGGAGAGTTTGTGGAGGGATTGGTGGCACCCGCCTGCGAGACCCTGTTTGCCGAACGGGGCATCCCCATCCACAAGGTCAGCCCCCGGGTCAAAGCCAAACTCCCAGGTAACCGGCGCATGGAGATCGACATTCTGGTTGTCAACACCGACACGGTAGCCCTGGTAGAGGTCAAAAGCAAACTGAAGCAGGACGATGTACGGGAGCATCTGACTCGACTGGGTGAATTCAAGGATTTCTTTCCCGAATATGCGTCAAGACGGGTGATGGGTGCCGTTGCCGGTATCGTCATCGAAGAGGGAGTTGACCGCTTCGCCATAAACGCCGGGTTGTGGGTCATCGTCCAATCTGGTGACTCTATGCACCTGGCCAACGACACGACCTTTGTCCCCCGAACCTGGTGACCTGACCCCGGATCCGCGTCATCCACGGCAGAGCGGTAGACGGGAGCCCATACCCCCACAGCCCCAGGTGTTGTTGGGCAGGCGGCGCCGCGATCGGTCAGAGCTGCCCCATGCGCAAGAGTCGTTGCACGACCTTCACGGTCAAGCAGGAGAGCTCAAGGCTCGGGCGTCTTGAACTGCTCGACCCATAGGGCTGTCGCCCCGGCCACCGCCGCCGGCATGGCGATGAGGTTCAGTACGGGGATACTGGTCAGGACCAGCACACCCACTCCGAACCCCAGGACCAGGAGCCGCCTCTCTCTGATCCGCTCCCGAATCTCTTTTCCTTTCAGCCGATTGTTCGACATGGGGAAATCCAGGTACCCCACAGCCAGGAACCAGGCGGTGAACAGGGTCCAGATGAGGGGCGCCAGCAGATTGATCCCCGGTATGGCGGCGATGAAAAATATGGGTATCGCCCATTTGGCGAGGTGGAGTACCTTGCCCAGCTCATCCAGGATGGCGGGCAAGGCCTCCTTCAAGATGCGTTTCGCTCCTCCCTGTTGGGTGTCCATCGTTGGTTCGCACAGGGATTGCTCCACCCGATCGGCCAACAGAGCGTTGAAGGGGGCACCCAGGAGGTTGGCCAGCATGGTGAAGGCAAAATAGACCACCATGACCAGAGACAGGATAAACATGGGGGCGATGACCCACTGCATCCAGTGCAGCCAGGAGGGGATCCAGTCCAGCAGCCAGCCGATGGTACCCCGGTAGATGCCATAGAGATACCAGGTGCCCGCGCCAAAGATCAGGACGTTGACCAGCAAGGGCAGCATGACGAAGCGACGCAGCCCCGGCTGGGCCAGGATCCTGACCCCGCGTTGGGCATAGAGGAAACCTGTCACGGGATTGTCGCGCATCAGCCTTGCATCCGGCAACAGGTGTGCACGTCCAGAGAATCCACAAAGCAACCGTCGCGCATCAGCATTGCACCCAGGGCAGGCCTCGGAAGCGCCAGCCGTTGACGCTGGAGCGATGGTGGTGTTCGTCCCGGTCGCCTTCAAACCCCTCCAGGACGTTATAGACCGACGTAAACCCGTTTTTCAGGAGGGTGTTGCCGGCATCGATGGAGCGGTGTCCCGAACGACAAATAAGGACCACGGTCTGGTCTTTGCGGGCGACGTGGCCGATCTCCTCCACAAAATTGGGGTTGAGTTCGAAATCCGGGGCATCCTGCCAGGGAACATTGATGATTCCCGGGGGATTGCCGACGAAAAAGTGCTCGATCTCCGAACGGATGTCGATGAACACCACATCCTTTTTCTGTACCATCGCGAAGGCCTCATGCGGCGTGAGGTGGCCAAGGTTCGGGTGTGAGGGACTGTGCGGGGCTGATGGCATCATGGTGCTTGTTTCCTTTGCCGCAGGCGTTTGTTATGAAATCAGAGGGAGTATGTCAATCTGTTGACGATCAAGCCAAAGAACGGCATATCCGGACCATTCAGGTAGTACCACCCCAGATGGTGATGGCAACCGCCACAATGGGCATATTGCCATACATAACCCTTGAACCAGGAAAATTCCCCGGTCGGAATCCCCACGACCAGACATCCGGGCGCCAGAAAGTAACAGCGGATCTGGAAGAGCATTCCCTGGGGATTGAAGAAGAGATGCTCATGGCGACCCTGTTCACGGTACCCCATTTCCGGCTGGGTGATCCTGTGGGCGCAACGGGCACAGAGGATCCACTGTCGTGCGGAGGGAGGCGTCGCGCCCTTGTCGTCCGGGTTGGATGACTCCCCGGGAGCGTCGGCAGAAACCTGGCGAAGAGCAGCTCTCCACCGCCCCCCTTCAACGTCCCACCCCGTCGCTCCAGCGCCAGAAAGTGGAAATAGAACCCGCATCAGAGCTTCCATCTCGGGGATTCTCGTCCCTTTCTCCCATCCAGGTCAACCCTATTCCCAACCCGTCTCTGCCAGAAATGCAAGGGGGGATATTTTAATAAACAGGGTTGGCGTGGTGAAGATGGATCTTGTATGATCCGCGAACGAGATGAGTAGGGAATGCCAATGGCTCGTGTTCGTTACTGGTATGTTTGGCCTGGAAATTGCGTAACCACGCCTCGGGGGATAAGGATGCGCCCCAGTCGGTCTGGTCGTCTTCACGACGGCGAGATCACTGCCACAGGAGAGGGAACCAAATGATCACCGCCAGAAAAAACATGGGAAACAAACGGGTCAGAATGGCTGACAAGCCGTCTTTGCTGTCCAACCAGCGTGTGGAAAAACGCCAACGCTCCAGGCCCCGGATGAAATCCACTTCAGAGCGTATCTTCATTCAGTTGCCCAAACTGCCGAGTTTCCGCCGGTCGGAGGAGCGCTCGTCGGTCAGGTCGTTGTCGGTGTCGGCCAGGTCGCTGTCAGCACCTGTATCGGCGACCATTCGGCGCGCAGGCAGCCAGACCGTGCATGGTGCCACCTCTGTCTTCTCGGCCACGGTAGGCATCACCATGACCTTGTTGATGACATTGGCGCGCGCCCTGCGGTGGGGAGCCATCACCCTGTGGCGTACCTTGCAGTGGAGCTTTTTCGCTGCCAGACAGACCCTGCAGTGGCTGTTTCACTTTTTGCGTCTCTCCTGGCAATGGGGTACCTTTCTCCTGGTCACCTCCGCTCTTCTCCTGAAGCAGGGGATTGGTTTCTTGCTGGAGTGGATCCAGATCGGCATCGAATGGTGCCTCTACCTCCTGTCCGAGATGATGACCCTGCTGAAAAAGGGGGTATGGCACCTGATGGAGGCCACTAAACAGATTGCCTGGTTTGTGACCGATGTCATCCAACAGAGCTTCTTTTTCGTGGCTGACATTGTGCAGCAGGTCGTTTGGACCCTCTCCGACTGGATACGCGGTGCTTTCACCTTTTCGACGCCCGAACCTGTCGCCGAGACCGAATATCACGACGATATGGATCAAAAAGCCCTGGAGAGTGTCAATCTTGGCACAGGCAGAGTCGAGCCCGAACTGGAACTGGAGCAACCTCTCTTCGCCAAAGGAAAGAAAGAGTGGGAAGACACCCATTTCGAGTCTGCCAAAATGAACTCCCTGGACAACGAGGAACAGGCCATCCCCAGGGAAGCACTTGAGGATCAGGCGGGCGCCCTGCGTATGCGGCTCTCGACGGATCCCTATCACCCTTGATATGATTCTACGATCCTCCACAATGGTATGGAAGCGGATGGGGAGGGAATTGGTTACCAGTCAACGAGGGGAAAGGGACGGTCCCAGTACGATTGGTCATAACGGTGGCTGTCGATCTACATGGTGAGTTCAACGAAATTCGTCGATTCCCTTCCCCCCGGTTCCACGCTGTTGTGGTATGAGATCGTCGAGGTTCTCGGGAAAGGTGGCTTCGGCATCACTTATCTGGCCAGGGATACCAACCTGGACCAGAGAGTGGCCATCAAGGAGTATCTCCCCAAAGGTTTTGCCGTCCGCGAAAAGGGGAGAACCGTCCTGCCCAACTCCCCCACGGATACCAAAACCTTTGAGTGGGGGCTGGATCGCTTTCTGAAGGAAGCCCAGATCCTGGCCCGCTTCAAACATCCCAACATTGTGCGGGTGATGAGCTTCTTTCGCGACAGCAATACCGCCTACATGGTGATGGAGTACGAAGAGGGCGAGAGTCTGGACGCCCTCCTGAAAGCCAAGAAAATTCTCCCGGAGGCTGAACTCGTTCGTTTCGTCTCCCCACTTCTGGATGGGCTGGAAGAGCTTCACAAGAAGGATTTCATCCACCGCGACATCAAGCCAGCCAATATTCTGGTCCGTGCCGATGGATCTCCGGTGATTCTGGATTTTGGTTCTGCCAGGCAGGCCATCGCCGGTCAGAGCGGCGAGCAGATGACCAGCCTGTTGAGCATGGGCTATTCCCCCTTTGAACAGTACGACTCGTCCGGTAATCGACAAGGGCCCTGGTCGGATATTTATGCCATGGGTGGGGTTTTGTATCGCGCCATGACCGGCGCCAAACCGCCCGATGCTGCCATTCGCATCGCTGCCCGTCTGCGCAATGAACCCGATCCCATGAAAACGGCCAGCGAAGCGGGACAGGGCCGCTACCACCCCAGCTTTCTCCAGGCCGTCGACAGGGCGCTGATGGTCATCGAGACCGAACGTCCGCAATCGATCGCTGCCTGGCGGCCTCTCCTGTTGGACTGCTTCAAATCCACCGGGAACTCCGTCTCGCCTTCCATCGCCAGGACGGCTACGCCACCGGCGCCCGCGACCACGGGAAAATCTCCGTCTCCGGCCCCGAAACCAGACACCCCCAAAACGGCACAGGGGAACAATGTCAAGAAAAACTCGTGGCGCAGCTTTATCGCCTCCATGAACGAGTTCGGGACCAACACCAAACGGATGTCGGAAACCAAACTCCGCCCCTCCGCCTCGACAGCGACCAACACACCTCCCCGATCTGCAACGGTTGGCGTTCCGGTTGTCAAGGCGACGGCCGCGCCGATGCCCCCCGCGCCGCTCCCGTCCCGTCCCATCTCACCGGCCAACGATCTGCCCCCGAAGCCCATCGAGGAACGAAAACCAGGCGACATCTGGGAAGAACAAGTCACCGGCATGAAGTTCGTCTGGATTCCGAGCGGCTCTTTCCTGATGGGCAGCGCCAAGGGAGCACCCGGACGCCGTTCCGACGAAGTCCCTCAACATCTGGTCGAACTGGATGGTTTCTGGATGGGCCAATACCCCGTCACCTGGGGACAATGGAAGCAGATCATGGGTGATCCAAAAAATCTCTTCGCACCGGAGAAAAAGGATTGCCCCGTCGAAAGAATCCTCTGGGATGACATCCAGGAGCTGATCCGTGGATTTTCCAGGCTGTGCCAGGGGCGCGTTCATGTCCGCATACCCACCGAGGCGGAGTGGGAGTATGCCGCCCGGGCTGGAACGACAGCCATTTTTCCCTTTGGCGACGACCCAAACCAGTTGGATAAATATGCCTGGTTTGCGAAAAACTCTCACGGCGGTACCCAACCCGTCGGACAAAAACAGCCCAACGTCTGGGGTCTGCACGACATGCTCGGCAATGTTTGGGAATGGACATCCGACTGGTATAGCGAGGATTTCTACAGCCGCAGTCCGAAAAAAAATCCCCATGGTGCCCCCTTTGGCGAAGGGCGCGTTCGTCGGGGTGGCAGTTGGCGCAGTCAGGTTGGTGCTTGTCGGGTCGCGCACCGCAACCGGGTCGCCGTGGCAACCTTGAGCGACGCCATGGGTGTACGTCTGATTCGTACCACCGAGGAAGAGCTCCTCGTTTGAGCGGAATATCGTCAACAGGACTCGCCCATGGGTCTTCCATGCACGTCCCCCTTGCCCAAGTAACCTCTGCGCGTCCCCTCCGAACGCTTTTGCGGCGTCTGGATCGTTTTTTGGAGCGCTGGGAACAGGGGCTCTTGCCGCCGGACGCCTCTCTCCTGCAAAAGGGGAGTGTCTTCCGCTGGCACACCGATCCCTGGGGTGGTGGTGCGTTGGTTCCGGTGGAGAGCTTCCAGCCCTTGCCGCTCGATGCGTTGTTGGGTATCGACCGGGCCAAGGAGATTCTCCTGCGCAATACCCGCCAGTTTGCCTCCGGTCTGCCAGCCAACAACGCCTTGTTGTGGGGCAGTCGTGGCACGGGGAAATCCTCTCTGGTCAAAGCGGTGGCAGCCGAGCATTTTCCCCGCATCAAGCTCGTGGAGATCCACAAGGATGACCTGTCGCTCCTGCCGGTTATCGTCAGCCATCTGCGACCGCATGCCATGCCCTTTCTGCTTTTTTGCGATGACCTCTCCTTCGACCGCCAGGATGGCTCCTACAAGGCGATGAAATCGGTCCTGGAGGGGGGCGTTGCCGGACGACCCGGCAACGTCCTGTTGTATGCCACCTCCAATCGACGCCATCTCATGGCCCGGGAGAGTTCCGCCGAAGAGGCAGAGTATCACCCCATGGAGAGCGCCGAAGAGCAGATCAGCCTCTCTGATCGTTTTGGTCTGTGGCTTGGCTTTCATCCGTTCGACCAGGAGACCTACCTGGGGATTGTCGATTACTATGCACAAAGCCTCTCTTTGGCTGTTTCCCGGCAACAACTCCATGGCGCGGCCCTGGATTGGGCCAACACCCGTGGCGCCCGCAGCGGCCGCGTCGCCCATCAATTCATCATCGACCTCACCGGACGGCTGACCTCGCCATGACATCTCCGATATTCGCTCCCTCTTCGACTCTCCCTGTCATCGCCCATGTTGGCATCGTGACCAAGCGGTCCGATCAACGCGCCCTGGATGCCACCAAGTGGTTGACTGCCTGGTTGCATGACAAAGGTCTCCAGGTGACGGTAACGGGAGAGGCGGCTATGGCTACCGATATCCCCGAGGAGTCGGCTAGACGCTGCAAGCAGTCACAACTCCCTGATAATATGGATCTTATCATCGTCGTTGGGGGTGATGGCACCTTCATCGCCGCCGCGCGCCATTTGGGCAACCGCGATGTTCCCCTGCTGGGCGTCAACATGGGTCGGCTGGGTTTTCTCACGGAAATACCCCACGCCGAGATGGCCCATACCCTGGACGATGTCCTCGCCGGGCGCTACTGCATCGAAGAACGCATGCTGCTTGAAGCCACACTCATACGTGACGGGAAAGAGATATTTGCCGCCCAGACCCTCAACGATGTGGTCATTCATAAAGGGGAGATCGCCCGGATGATCGAGTTTGAGGTCGATGTCGATGACCAGTTCGTCTTTACCAGCCGGGCCAATGGTTTGATCGTCTCCACGCCGACCGGCTCCACCGGCTATGCCCTGGCAGCGGGCGGCCCGATCATTCACCCCGCCCTGGATACCATTCTCCTGGTGCCCATCTGCCCCCACACCCTGACCAATCGTCCCATCGCCCTGCCGGCCCACGGAACTATTGCCGTCACTCTGGCCCCCAACGATTCGGACCGTATGGTCACCCTGGACGGGCAGACAGTCTTCTCCCTGGAAAACGACGATCGCATCCTGATTCGCCGTGCCCAACACCGACTCAAGCTGATGCATGCCCCGGGACGCAGCTATTATGAAATATTGCGTTCCAAACTGCTTTGGGGGGGAAAATTGGGGAATTGAATCCATGCTTCGCCGGTTACGCATCGACAACATCGCCCTGATCGACCATTTGGAAATCACCCTGAATCCAGGTCTGACCATCATCACCGGCGAGACCGGGGCCGGGAAATCCATCCTGATCGATGCCCTGGGTCTGACCCTGGGCGAACGTGCCGATGCCTCCCTGCTGCGCACAGGTTCCGAACAAGGGCGGGTGACCGCCTGTTTTCAACTCCCTCCCCTGCCCCATCCGGCCCGGCAATGGCTGATCGACCAGGAGCTGGATCTACCGGGGGACGACCTCTTTTTGCGGCGCACCCTGGGTACGGGGGGACGCAGCCGGGCCTATATCAACGATCATCCGGTCTCCGTGGCAGCCCTGGCTGCGCTGGCGGCCCTGCTCGTCGATCTGCATGGTCAGCACGACCATCAATCACTGCTGCGTACCGAAACCCACCTGGAGCTGTTGGATGCCTTTGGCGGTCACGGCACGTTGGTCACGGCGACCGCCTCCCTCCACAAGGCATGGCAATCCATCCGTGAGCAACTGGCGGAGATAGAGCGTCGGGCCAGGGAGGCAGGCGATCGACGTCAGTTCCTGGAGTTTCAACTGGAGGAGCTGGAGAGCGCCGGAGTATCTGTCGGCGAACTGGCAGAGTTGACCAATCGACGTACCCGCCTGGCTCACGCCACCCGCCTGCAACAAGCCTCGCGCAACGCTCTCGATCTGCTGACCGAAGCACCGACCGCCGCCAGCGATCTCATCTCCCGGGCAGCAACGGAGCTGGAAAACAGGGTTGATCTGGACCCGACCCTGGCTGACATGGCTGCAACGATACGCTCTATCCAATACGATCTCGATGCCGCCGCCGAGACTATCCGCCACTACCAAAATGGCCTGGAAGCCGATCCGGAACAGCTCGAATTGCTCGACGAGCGGGTCAACCTGATTCGTGATTTGAGCCGCAAGCATCGGCGGGAGGCCGACCAACTCCCCGAGCTGGTCAAGGCATGGCGCAACGAGTTGTCAGCCATGAACAGCATGGAGAGCGACGAACAAACTCTGACCCGCCAACTCGCCAAGGCCTTGCAAGAGTACAAGGACAAGGCCACCGCATTAAGCCAACACCGTCGGCAGGCTGCCGAACGCCTGACCCGCGAGGTGGAAAATCAGCTCAAGGATCTCTACATGGCACGTACCCGCGTGGCCATTTCCCTGCGTCCCCTGGGCGGCAACCCGCGACCAAAAGGCTGCGAAGAGGCTGAGTTCGAGGTAAGCGCTAACACTGGTGAGCCACTCAAACCCTTGAAACTGGTCGCCTCCGGTGGAGAACTCTCCCGTATCATGCTGGCCTTGAAAACCGTCCTGGCCGATGCCGTCACCGTCCAAACCTTGATCTTTGACGAGGTGGATGTCGGCGTTGGCGGGCGGGTGGCCTCGCGCATCGGCAGCAAACTGGCCGAGGTGGCCCGGGGTGGACGGCAACTTTTGGCCATTACCCACTTGCCTCAGGTGGCCGCCTGGGGAGAGAATCACCTGAGAGTGGAAAAATCCGCGCTCGCCGACCGTACCCGGGTCCAGATCCAGCCCCTGGACGAGACAGAGCGGGTGGAAGAACTTGCCCGCATGCTGGCCGGTGACGCCATCACCGCACCCGCACGCCACAATGCACGGGAGTTGTTGCGATCGGCACGTTCCCCGTCAACCCAGGAGCAGCAACACTCGGCACCTTCCCCGTCAACCCAAAGGCAACAACACGATGAAGGCTGACAGGATCTCTACGCCATGAGCAGTGAAACACAAACTCCGGACTCCGATCTCCTGACCCATAGTGACAATCAGGTCCGAGAGCCGCATCTCTACAAGGTGATTTTGCTCAATGATGATTTTACCCCGATGGATTTCGTGGTAAAACTTCTCGTGGTCTTCTTTCAAAAATCGACGACCGAAGCGACACGCATCATGCTCAATGTCCATGAGCAAGGACGCGGCCTTTGCGGCATCTTTCCCTTCGATATAGCGGAAACGAAAGTGGCCCTCGTCAACCAGTATGCGCGTGAACAAGGTCACCCCCTGAAATGTACCCTGGAAAAAGAGTGAACCCGGCCCCTATCCGTCGTCTCGACAGAGAGTTGCCATGATCAGTAAACATCTTGAAAATTCTCTGAATATGGCTCTGATCATTGCCCAGAAACGTCGGCATGCCTACGCCACCCTGGAGCATTTGTTGCTGGCGCTGCTGGAAAATCCGGAGGTGGTTCCCGTCCTGAATGCCTGCGGTTGCGATTTGGGCAAGTTGACCCGTGACGCCGAAGAGCATCTGGCCAAACACATACCCGTCTTCCAGGAAGAGGACAAGGCCATGGGTGATATCCAGCCTACCCTTGGCCTGCAACGTGTTCTGCAGCGTGCCCTGCATCAGGTTCAATCCGCCGGGAAAAGCGTCGTCACGGGGTCTTATGTCCTGGTAGCCATGTATGCGGAGAAGGAGTCCCATGCCGTCTATTGTCTCAAGCGGCAAAACATCACCCGCCTCGATATCCAGACAGCAATGTCGCACATCCTGCCTGACACGACCAATCCGCAACCCGGTGACGCTGAAAATGGTGATGAGGCGGCTCCTGCAGATCCCCATCGGAGCGGCAGTGGCAGACCCGATCCCCTTGAACTGTACGCCGTCGATTTGAACGAAAAGGCCCGCCGGGGAGAGATTGACCCCCTCATTGGCCGCGAAGCCGAGATCACCCGCACGTTGCAAATCCTCTGTCGGCGGCGCAAGAACAATCCGTTGTTCGTAGGCGATGCCGGGGTGGGCAAGACCCATCTTGCCGAGGGGCTTGCCAGTCGTCTCGTCAGCGCTACCGTGCCTGATATTCTGAAGACGTGCGTCATCTACGCCCTGGATATGGGATCACTCCTGGCTGGAACCAAATTTCGCGGCGATTTTGAAGGGCGCATGAAAGGAGTCATCAACAGCCTGAAAAAACGCCCAGGGGCCATTCTGTTCATCGATGAGATTCATACCGTCATCGGTGCGGGTTCCACGAGCGGCAGCAACATTGATGCCTCCAGCCTGCTGAAACCTTTGCTCTCTTCGGGGGAGTTGCGCTGCATCGGCTCGACGACCCACGAGGAGTTTCGCTCCATCTTCGAGAAGGATCGTGCCCTGGCGCGTCGCTTCCAGAAAGTTGACATACCGGAACCCTCCCTCGATGAAACCGTCCAGATTCTGCACGGACTCAAGGCCCGCTACGAAGAGCATCATGGCGTTCGCTATACAGCACCGGCCATGCAGTTGGCAGCGGAACTCTCGGCACGGCACATGACGGATCGCAAACACCCCGACTCCGCCATCGATGTCCTTGACGAAGCCGGTGCCGCCTGTCGGCTGTTACCGGCAACGCGACGGAAACGTTCCGTCGGCGTCAAGGAGGTCGAAGAGGTGGTGGCGCGCATGGCCCGCATCCCGGCCCGTTCGGTCAATCGGGATGATCGTGAGGTGTTGCGCAAACTCGATGCGAGCCTGCGTCTCTCCCTCTTTGGTCAGGACAAGGCCGTCGAACAGATCAGCTCGGCCATCAAGCTGGCCCGCTCCGGACTCGGCAATCCGGAAAAGCCGGTCGGCTCCTATCTGTTTTCCGGTCCCACCGGCGTCGGCAAGACCGAACTGGCCCGACTCCTGGCCCGGGAGATGGGCATCAAGCTGATTCGCTTCGACATGAGCGAATACATGGAGCGCCATACCGTCTCGCGCCTGATCGGGGCGCCGCCAGGCTATGTGGGTTTCGATCAGGGCGGACTGCTCACCGATGCCGTCCACAAGACCCCCCACGCCATCCTGCTCCTGGATGAGGTCGAAAAGGCACATCCGGATGTCTTCAACCTGCTGTTGCAGGTGATGGATCATGGCAAATTGACCGACAACAATGGTCGCCAGACCGATTTTCGCAACGTCATCCTGATCATGACCACCAACGCCGGTGCCCAGGAGCTGGACCGCCCCTCTCTGGGCTTCATCCCTCAGGTTCACCAGGGCGATGAACTCAAGGAGATCAAGAAGCTTTTCGCCCCGGAGTTTCGTAATCGTCTGGATGCCATCGTTCAGTTCGGCCATCTGGAACCTGCTGCCATCCTGCGGGTGGTGGACAAATTTCTCCTGATCCTGGAAGCCCAGCTGACCGAACGCTCTGTCACCATCGATGTCGATGATACCGCCCGCCATTGGTTGGCCAAACACGGTTTCGATCGCAGCAACGGTGCCCGCCCCATGGAGCGGTTGATCAAGGAAAAAATTCGCAAGCCTCTTTCCGAAGAGTTGCTTTTTGGGCGTTTGCGCCAGGGAGGTGCGGTGCGTATGACCGAAGCCAACAACGAACTCAAACTTGAATTCAATCCATGAAACATTTTCGCGGCACAGCACAGGGGCAGCCCGGTTTTTTGTCAAGCAGTCGGTTTTTGTTGTTCGGCTTGTTCGTAGTGCTTTTTTTCTGCTGGTCGCCAGGTCCGGGCGGTCATGCCGATGAATCCGGCATCGTCGATCCCACCAGGCCCGATCATTTTGCCCCCCCCCCTGCTGTCGTGCCTCCCACAACGAACGAGGGTGACAACAAGGAGGAGATTCCCAAACAGGTGGAGTGGAAACGCCTGGAGTTGGGGCTGTTGTTGACCTCCGACGGACGCAAGGTGGCGGTGATCAATGGTCGTCGCTTCATGGAAGGGGATGTCCTGGATTCCGGTCCCCTCATTGAAAAAATCAATGACGACTCCGTTGTTTTGTCCTGGGGGGGGGAGAAACGCACCCTCAGGCGTCATTCGTGCTTCAGCACCAGTCCGAATGGCAGCCGCCGCACTCTCGTTCTCTCCGAAACCTGCGCACCCCGCGATCCCAACTCGCGTGAGATTCCTCTGACCAGAAGGGGTCGAACGCTGTACATATCGGCTACATTGAACAGCACCACGACGGTTGAATTTGTCCTCGACACAGGTGCCAGTGTCGTCTCTCTGCCTAGGGGTATCATCCTGGAGCTGATGGATGCCAAGGCTATCGCCAATCTTCCCTCCATCACGGTCAAGACCGCCGATGGCAGGATATCGAAAGAAAAATTGATCAAACTGGAATCGATCCAGGTGGGGCCGGTCCTGGTCAAGGACATCTCGGCCGTCATTGCCCCTGCCAACGCTCCGGCGCTTCTTGGCATGTCGCTTTTGGACAAACTGGGCGGTTGGCATATCGACAACAAGCGTCAGCTTTTGATCATCGACAAGTCGTGACGGTCGGGCCGACATGACATCCCCTCG
The DNA here is from genome assembly GCA_015229045.1 of Magnetococcales bacterium. The sequence continues at coordinate 3,475 of JADGCJ010000040.1, read as the reverse complement.
AGAGAAACCCGAATCATCTTCCAAAGCGGTCGGTTTTCGCTTGACGCCTTTCTTGCGAATCCTGCATGGTTGGTTGGGCGTGGTACTTTTTCCCCTCCTCGCCGTGATCGGTATCACCGGCTTCTACCTCACCAACGAATCCCTGTTCGACACAATCCTTGCAGAGACTCCTCGGCAAGCAGCCTCCCTTCCGCCGGGCATGTCCATGACCATCGACCGGGAAGAAGCCGTCTCCCTGGCGCAAAAAATCTGGCCGACCCGCCCCATCACCAGGGTGGCAAGCAACAAATACCAACATAAGAGTTGCTGGTCCGTCGAATTCAACAAAGATCGCGTCTTCGTCGAGGTAGCGACCGGCACCCACCATGTGGTGGAGAAATTCCAGACCCGCAGCTATGCCTTCGATGGTACACACCTGGGCGACCACTGGAACTGGGGACGCCTCATGAAACAGCTCCACACGGGTAACATTCTGGGCAAGAGTGGTGTCTTTGTTGCTGATCTTCTGAGTATTTCGCTGCTTGTCTTCAGTTTTTCCGGATTTTATCTCTGGCTTGCCCCGCGATTGCGGCGTTGGAAGAGGAGGGAGTGAATCACAAGAATGGCACTCCCCCCCCGCCTGTCCCCGTAACCAGAATAGAGCCGCTGCCACAACCTGAAATTGAGGACCGACATCATGATTGACTATCGCTCCTATATCACGCTTGACTCCGGCACCTGTGGTGGCAGACCGTGCATACGAGGCATGCGCATTACTGTTTATGACGTGTTGGATTATCTTTCATCCGGCATGACAACAAAAGAAATCCTGATCGACTTCCCAGACTTGACACGAGAGGATGTCCTGGCCTATCTGGCCTTTGCTGCGGATCGTGAACGACACATACTGGCCATTCCGGCATGAAGCTGCTGTTGGATCAGAACCTTCTCAACTTTTACCATCTTTCTCTTTCTTGGCTGCGTCCATGGCAATTCTCCCCACATCTGAAATAGCTTTGGTGAATTCTTTGATTATTGAACTCGTTGGAGCTAATGCTTCGGTTGGGATGTTACCAAATGCATTTGTATTATTCACGTTCCATTCAAATGCCTTGATCAATTCATCGATAGACAAGCTTCCATCACTAAGATGAACAAAAAGACGTCCTTGTCGAAGGGCGTGGCGCCGTTCTGATAGCCTTTCAGCTTGATCCAACATTGCTTTTCCATATTGCCGGTAGGCCACTGCCATTAAAACGAGGAGTCCATACAGTGTCGACGAACGCGTAAAACTGGCAATAATATGTTGCCAATCTAAATTCTCACTCGGAAAAATGTATGGGAGAAAAAATGTTTGGATGAATGACAACAATATGGCAATTGTCATTATTTTGCGCGCCTGATTAAATGCGTCATTCCCCTTTTCTATAAATGGCTTTGCGTGATCCTCGAGGTAGGCTAATGCTTTTTCTACAAACAAGTCCGTGGCAGCCAAATTATAGGCCATACCGCCTTGGTTTAGATATCTCCTATTGTTACATTCAGTTGTTTGGTTTTCTTTTTTTTCGCCGACCGAATTATTTTGACTTTTTTCTGCTGTTTGGGTTTGTTCAGAAGCAGGTTGTTGGGTTTCTTGAAGAGATATGGTGACTCCGGGAGTGGTTGGTAATTTTCCTTGCTGCTCTCCTATATACTTTTTTTCCCCGATAACATATAATTCAAGATGATAAAGTTTTTGCAGAATGGCATGACGGAAAAGCAGACGACGGAATACGTCTGCAGATATGTTGTCATGCCTGGCTATATCTGAATCCTCACCTGTTAATTTTTCTTCATTTTTCTTCTCCCTGTTTTTCTCAACATATTCCAGAAAAGAGATACTTCTCTCACCTGTATAAAGAAATTTTTGAATATCCCTCAATATTTCATTTTCTATTTTATTCATCCCACAATCCGTAAAACTCCTGCATTCACTTTCCATATCACCCTCCGTAGGCTGCTCTGGTAGATCTCGAAACGCAAAACATCTATAGTTTTATATTACAGAAACATAAAACTTTTAAACCACAAAAGGGTTATATATTTACACTCCAATAATTCTATTGCATTTCCAATTAGATAGTCTGATGCATAAATCTATCGCACCATCAAACCCTATTTCCATTACATTATCATCAATACATTTTCCAAGTATATGGGTATGCATACAATTAAAAAGACCAGTATGCACCCCTGCACGAAGATAGGCAAGCCTCAACAATGCATCAAGCACTCTATCTTCGTTCTTTGAAAAATCCAGGAACAGCTCTATTCTTTTAAGATGATTCTCAAAGTATTGAACTTGACCTACTTCCCATCCAAATTTTCCCAGACTACTTTCATAGATTAAACAGTTTAAAAGTCTATCTATATGGCTTTTTAGATTGAGAGATCTTTTTCTCATATCCTCCAGTCTGGATCCTGCTTTGAAACGATAATACAAATACAGAATAACAATAGAAACAACAAAAGCAGACACAAAAAACAAATCAAACAATACAATGTTTCTCTTGCATAAAAAAAGATCACATGTTATAATTTTTATCGATTCACTGTAATACTCAGAAATACAACCCAACATTCCACCATCCAACATGAATAAATAATATAAAAACCCCAGCGCAAAGAACAAAAACAGTAAATCAAAGCATAATTTTATATATCTAAAATTGTACGACAGATCCCCGCGACTCAATAAGCAGCGCAAGTCATCAATACTTACATAATCATACCTAGACCCCCTACTGGAATACCTTGCATTGAAGAATTCAGATATTCTCCCAAATCCTAGATATATAAACAAAAACAGGATAGAAACAGAAACAGCAAAGAATACAAACATAAGAAAACACACCCCACACCAAAACCCATCCCCCACTCATTCGGTCCAGGATATTAAATAAAATCAAACCAATCAACCGTAATTCTTTCCTGTGCAATTGTAATTATTGACTTAAACACACCCCGGATTTCATAGCTTTCTTCAGTTTTAATATAATTATTTACAATATAGAAAGTAATTTTTGATTACATCGATCGAAAAAACACGGCAAATCAACAAGATGTCTGTCGCCCAAAATACACCAACATTTTCAACCAACTTCAGGACATGGCCAACAAATTTTGATCGCAGGTGACGTGGGGCTTTTTGACTTGCCACTCCTACCGAAAAACATCCTCCAGTGATTCAACGTCAAAGATTTGATCGCTCCATTGTTCCAGGGATTGCAGCTCGGCTGTCTTCACCTTGTCGGAGATGTTTTCGGTAGGAGTGTTGCCTCACGGGTAGGCGTATTATTGAAGAGCTCAAAGTGGTTCAGTGGCTGCTGCATGAGGACGCGCCATGAAATTCATCAATCCGCGCATCGATTTTGCGTTCAAGAAGATCTTTGGCAGCGAAGGAAACCATAGGGATTTCCAGCGGAGAAACCGCCGATCAGGGCGCGTATCCGATTGG
>JADGCJ010000003.1:43159-108028 GCA_015229045.1 Magnetococcales bacterium | reverse complement strand
GACCTGCCAGGGAGCCAGCCCCCTGGACCCCGATTCGTTGCCAGGTGCTGAATAGGTACAAATTTTTGTGTTTTTGCATAACCTTCCAAGGGAAGCATGGTAGAACCGATTGTCGTGATTCTGGACCGTCCCGCCCAGCCCGGAAACATTGGTGCCTGTGCCCGGGCGATGGCCAACATGGGGTTGCATCGACTGCGCATCGTCAATCCGCGTGAGTTTCCGCATCCGGACGCGGTGGAGTTTGCTGTGGGTGCGGTGGGGATCCTGGAGGAGAGCCAGGTGTTCTCCTCGTTGGACGAAGCGCTTGCCGATCGCAATTTTTTGGTGGCGGCCACCAATCGGAGCCGTGGCCAACGCCAGGTGGTGGTGACTCCCCGGGAGCTGGGGGAGCGGTTGCCGTCGATCCTGGCCAGGCCGGCAACACAGGTCGGCTTGCTGTTTGGTACGGAACGAACCGGCCTGGAGACCAAGGACGTCGAACGGGCCGACTGGATCTGCAACATACCCACAGCCGGAGCGCACGGGTCGTTGAATCTGGCCCAGGCGGTGTTGATTCTGGGGTATGAGATCATGTTGGGCAGCGGGAGGGGGCATTCGTTTGCCGCTGATCCGACCGTTCAGGGACCGCGTGCCGGGGCGGCCGATCTGGAGCACATGTTTGACCACATGGAGCAGGTGTTGCGGGCGGTGGATTTTCTCAAACCGCAACAAAAAGGGCATCTGATGGGTAGCATCAAGGCCATTTTCCATCGGGCGGCACTGGATCGGCGCGAGGTGGCCATCCTGCGGGGGATCATCAACGAAATCGGGCGTCCGCCCAGACCGCACGACCCCTGATGCCCGCGCCGATGATCCGTTTGGCGAAGGTTCCCGCGATCCTGGAAGAGCCGATATCCCTGGCCCCCGGCATGGAGGGGGTTTTGGCTCGCTGGCAACCCCATCCTGGCGATATCCTGACCGTGGTCGATCCGGCAGGAGGGTTGTATCGGGCGCGTTTTTTGGGGTCCGGGCAGGGGGTGCGTCCGTTTGCCGCGCTGCCGGGTAGCGTGGAACCGCGCCACCGCCGCCGTCTGGCGCAGGCCCTGCCTGACCGGGAACGCATGCTCTGGGTGGTGCAAAAGTCCGTGGAGCTGGGTGTCACCGAGATCCAACCCGTGGTGTCGGCGCGATCATGCCGGATGTCGGGTGAGGATGCGCCGCGCCAGGATAAATCGATGACCTGGCCGCGCATCATCCGGAAGGCGGCCATGCAGTGTCGTCGGGCGACGATTCCGGAGATTCATGCGCCTGTTCCCCTCGCGCAGATTCCGCAGACAGTGCTTTCCGGCGAGCTTCTGTTGTTCATGGATGTCGCTGGGCAACGTCAGTCGCTTTTTGCCCTGGCCCCGGACCTGGCAGACACCCCCCTGACCCTTCTGGTTGGACCGGAAGGGGGGTGGAGCGACCAGGAACGCGATTTGATTCACGCATCTGGTGGCCTTGCCATCAGCCTCGGTTCAAGGGTATTACGCACGGAGACAGCTGGCATGGCTGCCCTGGCCGTCATCGCGGCTGCCGAAGGAACCTTTACTCCGGGAGCGGATTTGTAGAGTATGAGCAGATTTTGAATGGCAATGCTTGTGGTGCGGAGTTGGCGCCGGGTCAAGGAGAGAGTCATGTCATGGAGCAATAATGGTGGTAATGGTCCCCAGAGGCCGTGGGGGCAGGGGCCCAGGCCACCCCAACCGCCCGATATGGAAAAAGTCTACCAAATGTTTCGCGACAGGTTTGGTGGCAGCATGGACGGCAAGCGTCTCTGGCCCATGGCTTTTGGGGTCGCCCTGGTCGTCTGGCTGGCCACGGGCATCTATGTGGTGGGTCCGGACGAGGAAGGGGTCGTGGTGCGTTTTGGCCGCTATATCGAGAGTACCAATCCGGGGCCGCATTATCACCTGCCCTATCCCATCGAGGAGGTTTACAGGCCCAAGGTGACCCAGGTCCGGCGCATCGAGATCGGTTATCGGACACGAGGACGCTCGACCGTCGACGTGGCGGCGGAGTCCCTGATGCTGACCGGCGACGAGAATATCATCGGCATTGCCATGAGCGTCCAGTACCGGGTCAACAATGCGGCCGATTCGCTGTTCAACATACGCAATCCGCCCAGGGATCCCAGCAACGTGGTGCACAATGTCGCCGAGACGGCCATTCGCCAGGTGATCGGTCGCAACAGCATCGACGAGGCCCTGACCATCGGCAAAGAGCGGATTCAGGCCAACACTCTCTCGACCATGCAGCGCATCCTGGATGACTACAAGAGCGGCATCGTGATCGTGGCCGTGCAGTTGCAGCAGGTGGCGCCACCGGAGGATGTGGTGCATGCCTTCAAGGATGTGGCCAGTGCCCGGGAAGACCGGGTGCGCGCCATCAACGAGGCCGAGGGGTATGCCAACGATATTCTCCCCAAGGCCAAGGGCGAGGCTGCCAAGCAGATCCAGGAGGCGGAGGGATACAAAACAGCCAAGGTGGCCCGCGCCAAGGGGGATGTGCAGCGCTTTCTCTCTCTGCTCAAGGAGTACTCGCGTGCCCCGGAAGTGACAGTCTCCCGACTCTACCTGGAGACCATGGAAGAGGTGCTGCTCAAGACGGACAAAGTGGTGGTCGATCCGCGTGCCGGGCAGGGGGTGCTTCCCTATCTGCCCCTGGATCGACAGAAGGAGAACGCCGCCGCCCTGCCTCTGCAACCCCGGAAAGGGGGTGAGTGATGAACAGTCGAGCCTCCGTAGGGTTGGCCGTCCTGTCGATGGCTACAGTGATCCTGGTCACCCAGGCCGTTTTCACCATTCATCAGGTGGAACAGGCGCTGGTGGTTCAATTGGGCAAGCCGGTGCGGGCTGTCACCGATCCGGGCATCCATTTCAAGATACCTTTCATCCAGGAGGTCTTCACCTTTGACAAGCGTCTGCTGGTCCTGGATCAGGAGTCGCAGGAGGTTCTCTCCTCGGACAAGAAAAATCTCAAGGTGGACAACTACGCCCAGTGGCGGATCGAGGATCCCCTGAAATTTTACCAGACGGTACGCAACGAATCTGGCGCCGAGTCGCGCCTGAACGATATCGTCTACTCGAACCTGCGTGAAGTCCTCGGACAGTACACCATGATGGAGATCGTCTCGGGCGAGCGGCTCAACCTGATGCGGCAGATCCGTGAGCAGGCCAATGTGCAGACCAAACAGTACGGTATCGAGCTGGTCGATGTGCGCATCAAACGGACCGATCTGCCGCCGGAAAACTCCAAGGCGGTCTATCGGCGCATGCAGACGGAACGCGAACGCCAAGCCAAGCAGTATCGGGCCGAAGGGGAGGAAGAGGCGGTGAAAATTCGTTCCCAGGCCAACCGGGAACGGGAAGTGATGCTCGCCGAGGCTTACGGGACGGCCCAGAAACTGCGCGGCGAAGGGGATGCCACCGCTGCTGCCATCTATGGCGAAGCCTTCCAGCAGGATCCCCGTTTCTACGAATTTGTCCGTTCCCTGGAGGCCTATCGCAAGGCTTTTGTGCAAGGGACGACACTGGTACTGGAGCCTGAGGGATTCTTCCGGTATTTTAAAGGCCCCTCGCTCAACCCGAGGTGAAAACCGGATGCGACTCCCGTGGAAGATTTCTTGACAGCTTTGGGACTGATGTTGATTTTCGAGGGGATGCCCTATTTTATCTCCCCCCGCGCCATGCGCCAGTGGATCGCGCAAGTAGGTCTGTTGCCGGAAATGTCGTTGCGCCGGACGGGGTTTGCTCTGATGCTGGTCGGCTTGGCTTTGGTCTATTGGGTACGGAGATGACGCAGGAGATCGGCAGGAGCGAAACGACGCCACCCGGCATGAATCTGGGAGAGATCGTTCTGGTTTTGGAAAAGATGGGGCGCAGGCCGCGTCGGTTGCGGGGGTATGTCCCGGCGGACTATCTGTCCAACCTGGAGGGAGTGGCTCACCTCGACGGCCATGCCTGGGTCGATGTGTCGGCCACCCGCGACCGGCAGAGTTTGCGCGTCACGGGTTGTCTCGGGGGGCGTGTCGGATTGGAGTGTGGTCGTTGCCTGCAACCGTTTTTTCTGGATCTCGATGTGGCATCGGACCGGGAGTTTGTCGCAGGGGCTGAACCTTCGAGCAAAGGTGGAGAGTGGGAGGTTCAGGATGAGGTGGTCTATCTCGAAGATGGCATTTTCTCCCTCCGACGCATGGTCGAAGAGGAGTTGATCCTGGCCCTGCCCATGACCCGCCTGTGTCGGGAGGGGTGTGCCGGACTCTGTACGCAGTGCGGGGCGGATCGTAACATGGGGATGTGCGGATGTCAGCCACTGGGTCCGGACAACCCTTTCGCTGTTTTGAAAAACCTGGGATCTTTCAATCCCTGATCCCGGACAGAAAGTCCGTTCTATTGAAAGGAGTGTTCCGCCATGGCGGTACCCAAGAAAAGAAAATCCAAGTCGCGCGGTCGGCAAGGGAGGTCGCATGACGCCCTGCAGGCTCCCTCTCTTTCCACCTGTCCCAATTGCCAGGAACCGCGCATGCCGCATCGGGTGTGTGGCAAGTGTGGCTGGTACAACGGCCGCGATGTCCTGGAACTCAAGGATTAGGTCGGCGTGGCAGAACTGCTCCGGCTTGTGCGCGGATGACCCTCCGGTGATGCCATCGTGACTGTCAGAATCGCCTTGGACGCCATGGGTGGGGATCATGCCCCGGCCATGGCCATCGATGGGGCTATCCGTTCCCGTGTCGACAACAGCGACACGGAGTACGTTCTGGTTGGGCAGGAAGAGGCGATTCGCGCCGAACTGGCCGGCCATCGGGTCTCCGAGGAACGGATTACCATCCACCCGGCATCCCAGGTCGTTGGCATGGGTGAAAAGCCTTCGGTGGCTCTGCGCACCAAGAAGGACTCTTCCTTGCGGGTGGGGGCTAATCTGCTCAAAAGCGGCGAGGTTGACGCCTTTGTTTCAGCGGGCAACACAGGCGCTTTGATGGCTACGGCCAAGTTTGTCCTCAAAACCCTGCCTGGGATCGATCGACCGGCAATAGCCTCTCTGTTGCCCAGGGTTGGGGGGCAGACCCTCATGCTTGATCTGGGGGCCAACGTGGATTGCACGGCCGATCACCTGTGCCAGTTCGCCCTGATGGGCAGTGTCTATGCCCGGGAGGTGCTGGGTGTGGAGGCACCGCGCGTGGGTCTGCTCAATATCGGCCAGGAAGAGATGAAGGGCAATATCGTGGTCCGTGAGGCGGGAGAGCGGTTCCGCCAACTGATCGCCAACTACGTTGGCAACGTGGAAGGAACCGATATCTGTTTTGGCGACGTGGATGTTATTGTCTGCGACGGTTTTGTGGGTAACGTCAGCCTGAAATCCATCGAGGGTGTCGCGCAAATGCTGTCGCTCTCCTTGAAGGAGTCGTTTGCCCACTCCTGGTTGACTAAATTGGGATACCTGGCCGCCCGGCCGGCCCTGAAGCGCTTTCGATCCCGCGTCGACCACCGCAAGTACAATGGCGCCATGCTGCTGGGGTTGAATGGTGTGGTGGTCAAGAGCCATGGTTCGGCGGATGCCTTTGCCTTTTCTCATGCCATCCAGGTCGCCATAGAGTTGGCCTCCCGCAAGGTCAACGAAAAGATTCGTTCTGAAGTCGCCAAATTACATGGGGCGAGGGGCATTTGATGAAATATCCATTGGCTCGCATCACGGGAACCGGCTCCTGTCTGCCTGAAAAGCGTCTCGGCAATGCTGAACTGGCCCGCATGGTGGATACCACCGAAGAGTGGATTTTCAGTCGGACCGGGATCAGCGAACGGCGCATCGCCGCTCCCGGGGAGCTGACCTCCGATCTGGCTGTCGGTGCGGCGCGGCAGGCCCTGGCCGCTGCCGGGGTCGGTCCGGAACGGCTGGATATGATCATCGTGGCGACGACAACCGCCGATCACGTCTTTCCGGCGACAGCCACCGTCGTGCAACACAAGCTGGGGGTCTCCGACCGCCACGCTCCGGCCCTCGACCTGCAGGCCGTTTGTGCCGGTTTCATCTATGGCCTGTCTGTTGCGGAGAAATATATCCTCTCGGGGAGCTGTCAACGTATCCTGCTGATTGGCGCCGAGGTGTTCTCTCGTCTCATTGACTGGACCGACCGCTCGACCTGCATCCTCTTTGGCGACGGGGCCGGAGCGGTGATCCTGGAGGCTGCCCACGAGGGCGAGCGTGGCATCCTTTCCACCCACATCCATGCCGATGGCAGCTATCTGGATCTGCTCAAGGGTCCAAGCGGAATCGCTCAGTTGTCCCTGCCGCCGCCCTTGGGAGAGAAGACCCCGGCAGAGGGAATCCGGCGCGATGTCGGCTACATGGAGATGCGCGGCAACGATGTGTTCAAACACGCCGTCAAGGCCATGGGACAGGTTGCGGAGAGTGCCTTGTCGGCCCACGGCCTGACCGCCGGAGATTTGACCTGGCTGGTACCGCATCAGGCCAATGTACGCATCATTCAGAGCATCACCAAACGGGTTGGCATCGACCCGGAGCGGGTGGTAGTGACGGTGGATCGGCACGGCAACACTTCGGCTGCCAGTGTTCCCCTGGCGCTGGATGACGCCGTGCGCGACGGTCGTATCAAACAGGGAGACCTGGTTCTCCTGGATGGGTTTGGTGGCGGGTTTACCTGGGGAGCGGCCTTGATCCGCTGGTAAACATGGATCCATGCCGGGGTGCGTATTTTTTTGGTGTCTGAAAGACTGATGTTCGTTTTGGGACACGTCGTTTTTTGTGATCGAGAAAAATAGTGACATGAAAGACTTTATTGGGGCTTCGCCCCAAACCCCTGACAAAGGCCTTCATGTCCAGGCCTTTCTTGAGGGGGTACCTGGGCAGTTACCAAAAAACTACTCAAAGTGGATGTGGTTGAACAGTCGCACCAGGCGTTTTGGGTCACTAAGAAGGAGGATAAGGTCATAACGGGCAACGTGCCCTGCCAATGGATTGATGCCGATGTCAATATTTCATGTTGATCTCTCCCTCCGGATGGGGTGTCGCTGCGGTGGGGGAGGGCGATGTGGACCGGGCTGGGAAGCCCGGGTAACTGTTTGGGCGCGTGTTGATTTTTTTCAGGGAAGGAAAAAAATCAAAGGGGGTGCTTTTTTTTCTTTAAATTAACCTTGCTGATCGGTTATCATTCTGCTTTATCTCGAAGAATGGACGCTGACTGGAGGCGAGGGCTTGCAAGAGCGTTTCACACCAGGAAATGTTTGGGGGCAACACCGGGGCTGTCGATGGCTGGGTGCCGCTCTCGCCGTCCTGGTTCTGGTGGGCTGCGTCAGGCATGAGGAGCCTGTCGCGGGGCTTGAGTCGTCTCTTGCAGAGATCAAAAATCGTGGCGTCTTGAGGGTGATCACCCGTTATGCGCCGACAACCCTCTACGAAGGCCCCGATCGGCGCCTGGGGTTTGAGTACGAACTCGCCGATGCCTTTGCCCGCTCTTTGGGCGTCACGCCCCGTTTTATCATCCTTGATGGCCAAAAAGAGATCCTGGCTGCCCTGCGCAACCAGGAGGGCGATGTCGCCGCCGCCGGGTTGATCCATTCCCAGGAGATGGAGAAGGAGTTTCTTTCCGGTCCCGTCTACCAGGAGGTGGATCAGCAGGTCGTCTGTCGTCGTGGCGGACGCAGACCGACCAACCTGCTGAAACTGGCCAAAGTCAAGGTTGCCGTGCCCCGTGGCAGCAGCTACGAGGCACGTCTTCAGGAGTTGAGCTCACTTGTGCCAGAAATCTCCTGGCTCTCCGATCCGGAACGATCGTCCGAACAAATCTTTGAACAGGTCGCGAATGGTGCGGTCGACTGTACCGTCGCTGACTCCAATGTTGTTGCCGTTAACCGGCGTTATTATCCGGAGCTGGTGGTCAAGTTTCCCATCAATGCCACCCAGACCCTGGCTTGGATGCTACCCCGTGCATCGACGGAGCTGCAACAGGAGGTGACGACATGGTTCGCGGAGATGGGCAAAAGTGGCCGCCTGGCGGCACTGGAAGAGCGTTATTTCGGTTATTTTAAAAATCACCAGTACGATTACGTCGACAATCGGGACTTTATTCGTCGCATCGACGACAGATTGCCCGAGTACCTTGCCAGGTTCAAGGATGCCGGCAAGCGCTATGGTGTTCCCTGGTCCCTGCTTGCGGCCGTCGCTTACCAGGAATCGAACTGGGATCCGGAGGCTATCAGTCCTACCGGGGTCAAAGGTATCATGATGTTGACCCAGGAGACTGCGGCGACTCTTGGGGTGAAAAATCGAAAAAATCCACGCGAAAGCATTCTCGCCGGAGCTTGGTATCTGGCGGAGCTGCGACGACGCCTGCCGCCAGAGATCAAGGATCCGGATCGGACCTGGATCGCCCTGGCGGCTTACAATGCTGGACCCGGACACGTCCTGGATGCGCGCGATCTCGTTCAATCGATGGGTAAGGATCCCAACTCCTGGTATACCATCCGCGAAGCCCTGCCTCTGCTCGCCAACAAGGATTATTATACCCGGACAAAACATGGCTACGCCCCGGGTATGCAACCCGTCCGCTATGTCCGGAAGGTCAGGTATTACTATGACGTTCTGGTTCAGCGGGAAGCCATGCTTACCCAGCAAGCCTCCAAATTGGCCCTGGCACAAGAGCATACCGAAGAGACTACCCGGATTGCCCGGTTGGAAGATTCTGCTGATTGAAATCGTAACCATTCAGCACCCGGCAACGAATCGGGGTCCAGGGGGCTGGCTCCCTGGCAGGTCCAGGACAGAGTCCTGGTGGGGTTCGGGGCGAAGCCCTGACAAAGGCTTTCATGTCCAGGCCTTTCTTGAGGGGGTACCTGGGCAGTTACTTATCTTGAGGGGGTACCTGGGCAGCTACTTATCTTGAGGGGGTACCTGGGCAGCTACTTAAAATCTTTAAAAAAGCTATTGAAGTCCGGCATTTCCGGAACGGGCGGCGCCTTGTGGCTGGTGGCGACATGAATGGCGTAGGCAAGAAGACCAGCTGACAGAGCCATCCCTGCCCCGGCCAGGTAGAGGGCCAGGGGCCATTGGAAGAAAATTCCCGTCGTCAACACCAGAATGATCACGGCATGGAGATAATAGTGAACGCGGGTCACGCGCTCCGGGAGCAGGTCGTCCATCATGGGAATCGCCTCAACCAGGCCGGCAAGACGACTGAAACGGTGAAACCAGACCAAAAAAGGCACAATCTTGTAGAGCATACCAAAAATGATGGATGAGGCCCCGCCCCAAAGATAGAGGGCGGCAAAGAGAAAACGCCACCGCTCGGCGTCGAGTACTGGCCAGACGACGGGAATGACCAGTCCCAGGGCACCACAACCAAGACCAGTCAGCCAGAATTGCCAGGTGACATCCAGAATCCTGCGTTTGCGGGCAGCGAAAAGGCCTTTCATGGTCCAGGCATAGGTGACGATGGATACCCCGGTCGGCAGCGCCGCCAGCCAGCTCCAGACCGGGTTGGTCGGGGCGAACCACAAGGCCATTGGCAAGGCGATCAGGGTCAAACCCAAACCGACCAGAATGGCGTTGCCGACGGCCACGGGAAACATGGGCATCACGTAAAACATGGGCAGAACCTGCATGGAGACACCTATGATCAAGGTGCCGACCCAGCCCAGGAGGCCCCAGGTCAGATGAATGCCCAGAACCATCTGCCGATCCACGGGCAGAAAGCCATGGGCATACTCACCCAGGAAGATGGCGCCCAAGGCCAAAACTCCCGTCAGGGAGAGAATCGCCATGCGCATGGCGTTGACGGTGGGGTGTTTGACCCTGGTTTTGATCAGGGCGCGTCCCGTTTGCAGGATGAACAGGCCCAAGGCCAAGCCCAGACCGGCAGAAGCGACCAGCAACAACCAGCGATGCACCCCCAGACCCAATTCCAGGGAAAGAGCCGCAACCCCCAAGGTCAACCCGCCATGCACCCAGGGGGCCATGCCCAGCCACGGCATGGGCAGTGCTGCCAGGACCGGAATCATTTGGTACATGGCACCCAACATGACCATGCTGATCCAACCCAGAACGGCAAGATGGGTCAGAGCGACACTCTGGGGTGCCAGAGGGGATATCCAGAGATCCGATCCAAAATAGAGAACGGCCACCCCCGCTCCCAGAATGAAGAGAGGCGCCGTAGCAAAAAAGCGGAACGGAATGTGGAGCGGTGGCGCCTGATCGATGTGCAGTCCGCTGGTGGAAATCATGGGATGACCCTCGGCTGAGTTGGTACGGGTCGAAGAAAATTGTGCTGACAGCCCTGGATATCACCTGGTCGTTGGTGACAAGATCCCGACCTGGAAGAGCGCCACCACCATGCTGGCAGCGAAGGATCGGCTACTCTTTGACCTGCGTCAAGGCATGGTTTCTTCACCTGCGCGACCCTCGTCCGGCGTTGTCGCGACGCTGTGGCGGATCATGCAGACAAAACGACAGGCCCAACAACGATTTTTCAGCCCAATGGCAGAGGACGGTGTTTTATGAGCGATACGTTGAATTTGCAGGGACTCGATGCAAAAGATGGCTTGGCGCGTTTGCAGAAGCACTTCGAGGAGGTCTCCCCGGGTGCGGAGTTTGACATCGTGCTTGCCGGAGATGCCGAGGTTTTGTTGCACGGCATGCAGGAGAAACATTGGGGGAAGTTTGACTGGGCACCCCTGGATGAGGTGTCTGGCGTGGTGAGCATTTGGGTCAAAAAATTGGCCAAACCCTTGCAGAAGAGGCAGATTGGCGAATTCATGACCGCTGATCATCGGCGTTGCGACAGCGTGTTTGTTGTCCTCGAACAAAAGGCCACCGCCGGTGACAAAGAGGCTACCAGCCTCCACTTTCGCCAGTTTGAGAAGGGAATGCAGCGCCACTTCGACATGGAGGAGAAGGTGTTTTTCCCGGCCTTCGAAGCGCGTACCGGCATGACGCGAGGACCGACCATGGTCATGCGCATGGAACACGATCAAATGCGCGGCATCCTGAAACAGATGCGGCAATCCCTGGAGGGGGGTGAGGTCAGTGGTGTCGCACGCGCCTGCACCACGCTCCTGATGGTGATGCAACAACACAACATCAAGGAAGAGCAAATGCTGTACGCCATGGGGGAGATGCACCTCGGTGATGAGGGGGATACCCTGGCGCGGCAAATGCAAGCCTTGAGTTGATTCGTCGAACCGATTGTCCCCTCTTGTTGCTCATGGGAAAGTGGCATTCTGCCCTCTGATTCCCCGACCCTGCGCCCGATTGCGCATCGCCAAATGGGGTGCGTGATGATTATTCCTGGCATAACCCACAGGTAAGATTCAAAATTTGCAGCCATGGCCCCGGATCGTCCAGAGCGAGGATGATCCGGTGTCGTGGCAATCGACCGCCGATTGGAGGGTGGGGGGAGGTTTCCTCCATCCGCAGGGGCTGGCCCCGAAGTGGTTGGCAAAGGTGTGGGGTGGGGGTTGTCTCCCAGGTCAACCTGAATGTACCCAACAGGTTGATGCCTTGGAGGCATTATTGATTCAGGAGGGTGTTGGTGATGACAGGCAGGCCCCTGGGACGTCACACGGCGGATTGGGTTTTTATGATCGTGATGGTCCTGGGTTTTTTTTATCAGATCGTCGTCTTTCAACGGGTCATGCAGATTGCCCCGGACGTTGGCTTCACGACCGACCCTCTTCTCATGAAGCTCTCCTGGAATCTTCATGAGCATGGCGTCATGGGCGAGACGGTCGATGCCTCGGGGGTCATCGTGCCCGACACCTTGCATGTCCCTCTGTTTCCGGCGTTGACTGCGCTGGTGTTTCATGTTTTTGGTCCGGAAAGTCGCTGGGCCTTGGTCATGAACAATGCCTGCTTTGCCTTGGCTGTGGTCCTGACCTTTTTTCTTGGGCGACGTCTGCATCCTTGGGGTGGAGTGTTCATTGCCCTTTTTCTTGTTGTGGATCCCATTTTTCTGCATGCCGTCAACGCCGTGATGGCGGATGCGGTGTTTCATGTGTTGATCGCCTGGTTGTTGTTGCATGGGATCTGGATGTTGCAAAAGGGTGTCACCATGGCACGGGTGATGGTGGCTGCGCTCCTGATCTGTTTGCAGGAACTCGCCCACCCTGTCGGCAAGTATCTCTGGGTTGCGCTGTGCGTGACTTTGGTGGTCCATTTGTGGCAACGCACCCGTTGGCGACGTGTGGCAGCATACGTCGGTGTGATCATGGCTCTCCACTTTGCCACCATCGGCCTGTGGAGCCTGCGCAATGCCATGGCTGGTGGCTCGTACAGCTTTGTGCAGGTGAGCGGCGATGCGTCGTTTTGGGAGACGCTGAACATGTTTCCGGCCCATTATCTGGCCTTTCCGTCGGACTTTTTCTCCCTGTTCTTCACCTCCGGGGAGCTGGAACATTTTAACGATCATCTGCGTCAACATGCTGCCGATGCCCGGTCGTGGCAGGAGTGGATGGCCTTTGTCCGTTTTCTGCTCGACCATGGGTATTGGTCAATTCCGCTGATGGAGATTTTCTCCAAGGTGGTCAATGCGTTCATGCCGGTTCTGGCCTTGGCGGGTACGCTGCTCACCTGGCGCCGGATAGATCGTCAGGATCGTGACATAGGCTTGTTTCTGGCCTTGTTTATTATTTTCGTGACGGTGGCGTCCCTGCCTTATGCCACGGGACACTCTCGCCTGCCCATCGTGTCGGCGATGGCTCTTTTGGCTTTCCACACCCTTTGGCTGTTTTTCCGGGGGCGTAAGGATGGTTATGCCTCGATGGTCGTGCCTGAACCGACCTCTGCCGCAGCCGGGATTGCCGTTGCACCGCCAGCGATTCCTGCAACGGGGAGCGTGGTCGTGGCGGCGGTTTTGGCCGCAGAGAGCGAGGTTGTTGCGTTGCCGGTTTTGGCCGCAGAGAGCGAGGTTGTTGCAGCGCCCGCGACCCTGGCAACCGAGCGTGGATCGCCGCACCCTGTGACGCTGGAACCCAAGACAGATTGACGGGGTCGAGACTGAAGATGCTGGCACGTGTGGGAACCATCGCCCTGGAAGGCATCACCGCTCGCCGGGTGGAAGTGGAAGTGGACCTGAGTCGGGGGAGTGTGCCCACCCTGAACATGGTGGGCCTGCCGGATGGCGCGGTGCGGGAGGCCAAGGATCGGGTGCGGGCCGCCTTGAGCAACTCCGGCTTCAAGTTGCCGGCGGCACGTATCACCATCAATCTGGCCCCGGCCGATCTGCCCAAGGAGGGGAGCGGTTATGATCTGCCCATGGCTGTGGGATTGCTGGCGGCCATGGGTGCCATCCCCGCCGGGAGTACGGAAGGCCATATCTTTCTGGGGGAACTCTCCCTGGATGGGCGACTGAACCCAGTACCGGGTTCTTTGCCGGCCGCTTTGTATGCCCGGCAGGAGGGGATCCAGGAGGTGGTCGTGCCCGAGGGGAATGGGGCCGAGGCGGCCCTGGTTCCCGGGATACGGGTCATTGCGGTGGCGACTCTTTTACAGTTGGCGTGGCATCTGCGCGGGGATCCGCCACTTGAGCCGCAACCAGCCACCGAGTGGCAGCAATGGCTGGGCCGTACCGACCCGGGAACGCGGGAGATCGCCGAGGTCAAGGGGCAGGAGGTTGCCAAACGTGCCCTGGAGGTGGCGGCCATCGGTGGGCACAATCTGGTGATGAGCGGTCCGCCGGGATCGGGCAAGACCCTGCTGGCGCGATGTATCGCCGGGCTGTTGCCCCCCTTGACCCTGGATGAGGCGTTGGAGGTGACGGCCATCTGGTCGGTGGCCGGGCGTCTGACGCAGGGATCTCCTCTGGTGGGAACCCGGCCTTTTCGTGCCCCGCACCATACGGCGTCGGCCATTGCGCTGATCGGCGGGGGGAGTTCACCGCGTCCGGGAGAGGTGAGTCTCTCGCACAACGGGGTGTTGTTCCTCGATGAACTCACCGAGTTTGGCCGCACCACCCTGGAGGTTTTGCGCGAACCCCTGGAGGCGGGCATGGTGACCATTTCGCGTGCCCAGCGCAGTGCCAATTTTCCTGCCGTGTTTCAATTGATCGCCGCTTTCAATCCTTGTCCCTGTGGCCATTTGGGGGATCCGCACCATGAGTGTCGCTGTTCGGCGAGTCAGGTGGCGCGTTATCGCTCACGTCTCTCCGGACCTCTGCTCGATCGCATCGACCTTCATATTCAGGTGCCGCCGGTCCCCTTTGACAAGCTCATCCATCTGCCTGGCGGGGAGACCTCGGCGGTGGTGCGGCAACGTGTCATCGCTGCCCGCGCACGACAACATCGGCGCAACGGTCCCGGACTGCTCAACGCCAACTTGCAGGGGCTGGACCTGGAACGGCATGCCGCCCTGGATGGCGATGGAGCCAGTTTGCTTCACCATGCCGCGAAGCGTTTGGGTTTCTCGGCCCGGGGGTTTCATCGCATCCTGCGTGTCGCCCGGACCATCGCCGACCTGGAGCAGGCCGAGCGCATCGACGCCGGACACCTGAGCGAGGCCATCCAGTATCGATTGGAGAGTACCCTGAATCCGACCGGGGTGTGAAACTCGGACAGAGAGTGGAATTATTTTCTTTCTTATCCTGACATGAAGGGATAAATATTCTCTGTCCTGCCGCAAAATACAGGGAGAGAGTCCATGACCACCGTCAAGAGGGTGGGGCGTCAGAATGTCAAGATTTTTAGTGGTGATCACAATCCGCCCCATGTTCATGTCGTGGGTGGGTCGGTTTCGCTGATGGTTCTTCTCGCCACGATGAAGGTGGTGGGTGTTGGGATTGAGGAGGCTGCCGAAGCCCTTGCATGGATAGCGGCCAACAGGGGTGTTCTTCTTTCCGAGTGGGAGAAAATTCATGGATGACGATGATTGCGCACGTCATGTCGCTCTTCACGACTTCCCCATGCGGCTTGTTTATGCCAAGGCACTGGAGGGTTCGCACTCTCTGGCGTTGGCCTGGGATCGTGGTGAGCGTGGTGTTGTTTCGCTGGATGGGTGGGTCAAATCCACGCGAGGTGTGCGGTCTCTCCTTGATCCGGTTTTTTTTGCCAAGTGCGCCATCATTGACGATGGTTGGTCTTTGGGTTGGCCCGGCGACATCAGCATGGGATGGGATCAACTCTACATCCTGGCCGTCGATCAACTGGCTCTGCGCTCCACGACGATGACAGGAGACCAGTTTCGCGCCTGGCTGGCGAAACATGGGTTGACCCAGACATTAGCCGCCAAACATTTGGGCATGACACCCAAGACGATCAATAACTACGTTACAGGACACGCCAAAATTCCCCGGAGTGTTCAACTGGCCTGTCTGGCTATCGACGCCCAACTGGTGCCCGTTCAATGAAGAAAAACAGGGAGTCATGGAGAAAAGCGGAGGGTGGGGGGCAAAAAACAGCCCCGCCCTTCTCCCCGGAGGGGTGTCGGGCAGGGCCGTGAAGGAGGAGACGTCAATCAGGCAAACTGAGCGGCCACAAAGTCCCAATTGACCAGATTCCAGAACATCTCCACGTACTTGGGACGTGCGTTGCGATAATCGATGTAGTAGGCGTGTTCCCAGACATCGCAGGTGAGGAGCGCCTTTTTGTTTTGCGTCATCGGGGTGGCGGCATTGCTGGTACTGAGAAGATCGAGCGAACCGTCGGGATTTTTCACCAGCCAGGCCCAACCGGAACCGAAGGTGGTGACGGCGCACTTGCTGAAGGCCTCCTTGAAGGCGGCAAAAGAACCCCACTTGGCGTTGATGGCCTTGGCCAGCTCGCCTTTGGGTTCACCGCCACCCTTGGGAGAGAGGCAATTCCAGTAGAAGGTGTGATTCCAAATCTGGGCGGCATTGTTGAACATGCCACCGGAAGAGGTCATGACGATCTCTTCCAGGGATTTATTGGCAAACTCTGTCCCCGGCAGCAGATTGTTCAGATTGGTGACATAGGTCTGATGATGTTTGCCATGGTGAAACTCCAGGGTCTCTTTGGAGATGTGCGGCGCCAGGGCATTGATATCATAGGGAAGAGGCGGCAGGGTGATCGACATGGGGTCGTTCCTTCTTTCTTGTGTGTTCGGCTTGTTCCGTGATGGGGAACGGGGCAGGGGCTGATTTACAGCTTGCTGGCATTCTGGGCGAGGTACTCGGCGACTCCGGCGGTGGAGCCTTTCATGCCAGGTTTGCCTTTTTGCCAACCGGCCGGGCACACTTCGCCATGCTCTTCATGGAATTGCAGGGAGTCGACCATGCGCAGCATTTCGTCAATGTTGCGGCCCAGGGGCAGATCATTGACCACCTGATGCCGCACGACGCCGCTCTTGTCGATCAGGAAGGATCCGCGCAGGGCGATACCAGGACCGAACTCCAGATCGTAGGCTTTGGTGATGGCCTTGTTGATATCGGCCACCAGAGGATACTGGACATTGCCGATACCACCTTTGTTGATTTCGGTGTTTTTCCAGGCGAGATGGACGAAATGGGAGTCGATGGAGACGCCCAGGACTTCGACGTTGCGCTTTTTGAATTCGCTCAAACGATGGTCGAAGGCGATGATTTCGGAAGGGCAGACAAAGGTGAAATCAAGGGGATAGAAGTACAGGACGACATATTTCCCCTTGTAATCCGATAGAGAGATCTCCTTGAAGCTGTTGTCGGGCATCACGGCGGTCGCTTTGAAATCCGGGGCCTGCTTGGTCACCAAAACACTCATGGGAAGCTCTCCTTAATCATTTTTTGGTTGTGAGTATGATCTTTGCGCCTGCACCGTGTGGCGTGCATGACTTGCCCCCATGGGCAATCCTGTGCGGCACAGAGTCCAGGCATAATCAATCGTACGGCGTCGGGAGCTGGAGTGAAGCATCGAACTTCTCATTCCAGCCATGGTTGGTGATTCTGGCGCGATTGACTCTGTACGTCAAGAGAAAAAAATGGTATACCGTCAAAAATGTTGGAATTCTGTCAAGATGAATGGTTGATTGTTTTTGTCTATGAGGGGCCTGGACATGGTGACCAATCTGGTGGGAACACGCATTCGGGCCGTGCGAACCAAGAAGAAATGGACGCAACAGCAACTGGCCGATCTGGCTGGTATTCCCAGGGCGACACTGGCGACGGCTGAGCGTGATGATGGCAACCCCTCGTTGGCGGTAGTCTTCAGGATTGCCACGGCTCTGGGTATGGCGATCGATGATCTGGTGGAAGCGGCGAAGGATCGGATCCAGGTGTATCGGCGCGAGGAGATGCGACGGGTGACTTCGGGCGATGGGGTGTATCGGGCCGAGAATGTCTCTCCCCCCAACGTTTTTCATTTTTTTCAACAATCCTTTCACTTGCAGCCTGAATCTGTTTATGATGGAAAGCCTCATGCGCCGGGCAGCGAGGAGTATCTGTACGTTTTACGCGGCGAATTTGTTCTGGATGTGGCGGGGGAGACGGCCCGTCTGAAAACGGGGGATAGCGCTCGGTTTCGTGGCAATGTTGCCCACTCTTATCGCAATCCTGGTCAGACAGAGGCCTGGGGTGTTGTGACGATTTTGGAAGGGATTGCAAAAAAAGAGGGTGTGGATTGAAGGTTTCTTGGATTGATAAACGCAGTTGGAACAGGATATTGGCATTAAGATTTGTCGTGGCTGCCGGGGGTTTTGGTGCCTCTTCCGGGAGGGAAGGAATTATGTCCCCTTGACCGGGGCGTGACGTTCTGTTATCTCTTCCGGGCTATTCTTGGAGGGGTTCCCGAGTGGCCAAAGGGAGCAGACTGTAAATCTGCCGGCTCAGCCTTCGAAGGTTCGAATCCTTCCCCCTCCACCACCGTGTGCGTGATCGCAGAGAACGGTGCCAGCGGAGGGAGAAGGGGAATCTGAAGAGGCGGGTGTAGTTCAATGGTAGAACGTCAGCCTTCCAAGCTGATCACGGGGGTTCGATTCCCCCCACCCGCTCCAGCTTGGAGGTTGTGTCCTGTCTGGCAGTCCCTCTCGGCACGACGGGTGCCCTGTGTGCCCATGTAGCTCAGTGGTAGAGCACTTCCTTGGTAAGGAAGAGGTCATCGGTTCAATCCCGATCATGGGCTCCATCATCAACTTCGCGGAACTGGCCACCTGAGAACATATCACCGCCTTACTTAGCTGGGAGAAATTGGCATGTCCAAAGCGAAATTTGAGCGAACAAAGCCGCATGTGAACATTGGTACCATCGGCCACGTGGACCATGGCAAGACGACGCTGACGGCGGCCATCACCAAGGTCTTGGCGGAGAAGGGTTTGGCCGAGTTCATGGCCTACGACAAGATCGATGCCGCTCCGGAAGAGCGTGAGCGTGGCATCACCATCTCGACTGCCCACGTCGAGTACCAGACCGTGAAGCGCCACTATGCCCATGTGGACTGTCCCGGTCACGCGGACTACATCAAGAACATGATCACCGGCGCGGCCCAGATGGACGGTGCCATTCTTGTGGTCTCCGCCGCCGATGGTCCCATGCCCCAGACCCGTGAACACATCCTGCTGGCGCGCCAGGTCGGTGTGCCGGCCCTGGTGGTGTTCATGAACAAGGCCGATCAGGTCGATGACCCGGAGCTTCTGGAACTCGTCGAGCTCGAGGTTCGTGAGCTTCTTTCCCAGTACGAATTTCCTGGCGACGACATTCCCATCATCGTGGGGTCGGCCCTGAAGGTCATGGAAGGGGATACGGGCGAGATGGGCAAAGGGGCCATCGAAAAGCTGATGGATGCCGTCGATGCTTACATTCCTCTGCCGGAACGCCCCCTTGATGGCGCCTTCCTGATGCCGATCGAAGATGTGTTTACCATTTCTGGTCGTGGCACGGTAGTGACCGGGCGCGTCGAGCGTGGCATCGTCAAAGTCGGCGAGACGGTTGAAATCGTTGGTTTTCAGCCTACGACCTCGACCATCTGCACCGGCGTCGAAATGTTTCGCAAGCTGCTGGACCAGGGGCAGGCTGGGGATAATATTGGTGTCCTTCTGCGTGGCACCAAACGTGATGAAATCGAACGCGGTCAGGTTCTCGCCAAGCCCGGTTCGATCACCCCGCACAAGAAATTCAAGGCCGAGTGCTACATTTTGACCAAGGAGGAGGGCGGACGGCACACCCCCTTCTTCTCCAACTATCGGCCCCAGTTCTATTTTCGGACCACCGACGTGACGGGTGTCTTGAAACTGCCCGAAGGCACGGAAATGGTGATGCCCGGCGACAAGATCGCGATGGAGGTGGAGTTGATCTCTCCCATCGCCATGGAGCAAGGGTTGCGTTTTGCCATTCGCGAAGGTGGCCGGACTGTTGGCGCCGGAGTGGTTGCGTCCGTCATTGAATAGGTGCCGATGTTTATGTCAGGCCAGACCGGCGGGGTCTTGGAAAGATCCCGCTGGTTTCGTCTTTGCAACCCCCTACGAGGGTAACGGGACGGAAGGGACAGAGTCCCGGAGGAATTTTGTATGCGTGACCTGATCAGCCTGAGTTGCGAAGAGTGCAAACGCCGCAACTACACGACGGACAAAAACAAGCGCACCAAACCCGAGAAGCTGGCCCTGCGGAAGTATTGTCCGTTTTGTCGCAAACATACCCTTCACAAAGAGGGGAAGATCAAGTAGACTGTCCTGTTTCAGGGGTGCAACAGGGAGTGGCGTCGTTTGCGAAGGACAGTAGCTCAAGTGGTAGAGCATCGGTCTCCAAAACCGGCGGTTGGGGGTTCGAGTCCCTCCTGTCCTGCCAATAAGGCAACGCCCGTACACCACCCGGCGCGGGTAAGGAGACCGGCGGTTCTCTGCCAGCTTCCTCAAGGAAAAGTCGATCTGACATGATTCAAGTATCTGAGGTCAAACAGTATCTTTCCGATGTCCGCAACGAGTTGCGAAAGGTGGTTTGGCCCACCCGGAAGGACACCAGTAATACCACCATTCTCGTGTTGGCCATGGTTTTTCTGGTCTCCCTGTTTTTGTGGTTGATTGACAGCGTTTTGTCGCTTTTGGTGCGTCTGGTCGTTGGCTGAAGGCCGTTCGGATTGGTCGATCTCAAGGGTCGATTGCAGAACAGAGAGAGTCGTCAAGAGTCATTCATGGCCAAGAAGTGGTACGTCATCCATGCCTACTCCGGGTTTGAAAAGAAGGTCAAACAGGCCCTGGAGGAGCGTATTCGTCTGACTGGTCGGGCGCACATGTTCGATGAAATCCTGGTTCCGTCGGAGGATGTTGTCGAACTGCGCAAGGGCAAGAAGGTGACTTCCGAGCGGAAATTTTTCCCGGGCTACGTCCTGGTCCGCATGGAGTTGAACGACGAGACCTGGCATATGGTCAACGAGATTCCCAAGGTGACGGGGTTTCTGGGTGGTGGAGGCCGTCCGCAGGCGTTGAGCGACCGTGAAGTCGACAAGATTTTGCGGCAGGTTGAGGATGGTATGGAAAAGCCCAAACCGAAGGTGCAATTTTCGGTGGGCGAGAGTGTGCGCGTGGTGGATGGTCCGTTTGTCTCCTTCAACGGGGTCGTTGAGGAGGTGGACGAAGACAAGACCCGGTTGAAGGTGTCCGTCAGCATCTTTGGTCGTGCCACCCCGGTGGAATTGGAATTTGTCCAGGTCGAGAAATTGTAGGGAACTATCATGGGAAAGAAGATCACGGCCTACATTAAATTGGAGGTTCCGTCGGGGGCCGCCAAGCCGAGTCCGCCAGTGGGTCCAGCCCTGGGCCAACACGGGCTGAACATCATGGAGTTTTGCAAAACCTTCAATGCCCGGACACAGGGCATGGAGCCAAATACTCCGATCCCGGTGGTGATTACGGTTTTTCAGGATCGTACCTTCACCTTCGAGCTGCGGACGCCACCGGCTGCCTATTTTTTGAAGAAGGTCGCGGGTGTGGAGAAGGGATCGGCCACACCAGGACGCCCCCCGCTGGCCGGCAAGGTGACCTGGGCCCAGATCGAAGAGATCGCCAAGTCCAAAATGTCAGACATGAACGCCAAGGATCTGGAGGGAGCCAAGCGGACCATCGCCGGCTCCGCCCGCTCCATGGGCCTGCAGATCGTTGAGTGAGGAAAGAGACCATGGCGCGACGCGGCAAACGGTTGGAAAAAATCTTTGACAAGGTGGATCGCAGCAACGCCTACCCGCTGGCCGAGGCCGTGGGACTCCTGAAGGAGGGCGCCACGGCCAAGTTTGATGAGACGGTGGAGATCGCCCTCAACCTGGGTGTGGATCCCCGCCATGCCGACCAGATGATTCGTGGTACGGCCATTCTGCCGCATGGCACCGGCAAGACGGTGCGCGTCCTCGTCTTTGCCAAAGGGGACAAGGTGGCCGAGGCCCTGGCTGCCGGGGCCGATTATGCCGGCTCCGATGACCTGGTGGAGAAAATCCAGGGAGGGTGGACCGATTTTGACCGGACCGTCGCCTGCCCCGATGTCATGGGTGTGGTGGGACGTCTGGGCAAGGTTTTGGGGCCGCGCGGCTTGATGCCCAACCCCAAACTGGGCACCGTCACCTTCGATGTCGCCAAAATCATTCGCGAAATCAAGGGTGGTCAGGTGGCCTTCCGCGTGGAGAAGGCCGGTATTCTCCACGCAGGCATCGGCAAGGCCTCCTTCACGGCCGATAAGTTGGTGGACAATATCAAGGTCATGGTGGAGACCATCCAGAAAATGCGTCCCTCCTCCATCAAGGGAACCTTCATCAAGAAAATCTCCGTGTGTACCACCATGGGCGTGGGCGTGAAGGTTGATCCCCACTCCCTGGCGTAGGGTATCCGCCATGAAGCAGGTTTAATTTTTCAGTCCAAGACAGCAGGTGGGGTTCCCTGGCGGAATCCGTAAACGACAGTCGACCTGCCGAGACAAAAGGGACCTCAGGCCCCAGGCGCCTTTTGCGTGGACGGATGCAACCCGGGAGGGAGCCAAAAGGAGGAGATCAGCGTGAATCGGGAGGAAAAAAGTCAGGTCATCGATGATGTTCGCGCCAGCCTGGGACGCTCCAGGGTGGCTGTCGTTGCCCACTATCGCGGCATGACCGTGGGTGAAATGACGGAGCTGCGCCGCAAGATCCGCGAGTCGGGAAGCGAGTTCAGGGTGGTCAAAAATACCCTGGCCAAACGTGCCGCACAAGGAACCCCCTTTGAAGGTCTCGACGCCCTGTTGACGGGTCCGACCAGCCTGGCCACCTCCATGGATCCCGTGGCCCCGGCCAAGGCACTGGACGACTTCGCCAAGGATCATCCCAATCTGCAAATCGTGGGTGGTGTCCTGGATGGCAAGCTCGTCGATGCCAAGGGGATCACCGCCCTGGCCAAGCTGCCGTCGCGGGAAGTCCTGCTGGCGCGGATGCTCGGGTCCTTGAACTCCCCGATCCAGGGGTTTGTCGGGGTGCTGGCGGCCGTGCCCGGAAGCCTGGTGCGTGTCCTGGCCCAGATCCAAAAACAGAAAGAAGAACAGGCGGCCTGACATCCTGCGTGGAAATCCGGTCCCTGTAAACGACATTGTGTTGAATAGACTCAGGAGTTAGATATGGCCCTGTCTCGTGAAGATCTGATTGCAGAAATTGAAAAAATGACGGTTCTCGAACTGTCCGAGTTGGTGAAGGCCCTGGAGACCAAGTTTGGCGTTTCGGCAGCGCCGGCGGCGGTGGCCGTTGCAGCGGTTGGCGGTGGTGCGGCAGCTGCGGCACCCGTGGAAGAAAAAACAGCCTTTGACGTGATCCTCGCCGATGCCGGTGAAAAGAAAATTCACGTGATCAAGGCTGTCCGCGCCATTACCGGCCTGGGCCTCAAGGAAGCCAAGGATCTCGTGGAAGGTGCCCCCAAGGTTGTGAAGGAAGGGGTCAGCAAGGAAGAGGCCGAGAAGTTCAAGAAGGAGCTGGAAGAGTCGGGTGCCAAGGTTGAACTCAAATAGGTTTTGGCAGCCCCTCCTTCCGTAGGTCTGTGTCCGGGTGGGGTGATAACTCCCTCCCGGGCCAGGTTGCCACACATCGACTCGGCGGCTGTACGCATCAAGTGGTTGTGAAGCATGCACGACAGGTGCGGCGTTGTACCGGAAGAGGGTAGAGACTCCGGTTCCACAACGGGTGCGGGCCTGACCCATTTCCAAAGGCGGCAGAGGAAATCCGATGTCACTGAGCTTTACCGAAAAACAGCGTCTGCGCAAAAATTTCGGCCGGATTCCAACAATAATCGATATTCCTGACCTGATCGCTATTCAAAAGGAGTCCTTTGCACGGTTTCTGCTGGCGAACACCTCCCCGGACAGTCGGGATGATGCTGGTCTGCACGCCGTTTTTCAGTCGGTTTTTCCCATCCACGATTATGCCGGTGCCGTGACCCTGGAGTATGTCAGTTTTTCTCTCGGGGAACCCAAGTATGACGAAGATGAGTGTCTCGCCCGTGGGATGACCTTTTCGGCGCCGCTGAAAGTGGTCCTGCGCCTGGTGCTGTGGGAGGAGAACGAGGATACCGGCGCCAAAACCATCAAGGAAATCAAGGAACAGGAAGTCTATCTGGGGGAAATTCCCCTGATGACCGATACCGGAACCTTCATCGTCAACGGTACCGAACGGGTCATTGTGTCGCAGATGCATCGTTCGCCCGGGGTGTTCTTCGACCACGATCGGGGCAAGACGCACAGTTCGGGCAAGCTGCTGTTTTCATCGCGGATCATTCCCTATCGCGGCTCGTGGCTCGACTTTGAGTTCGACCCCAAGGATCTGCTCTACGCCAGGATCGACCGGCGGCGCAAAATGCCGGTGACCACCCTGCTGCGCGCCCTGGGTATGAATCCCGAAGAGATGCTGGCCCGCTTCTACGATACGGAGCCGTTCCGCAAGAAAGGGGTGCTGTGGGAGAAACGCCTCAACCCCGATCAATTGCTGGGCAGCCGCCTCAATTATGCCATCGTTCATCCCCAGACCGGGGAGGAGATCATCCGCGCCAAGCGCAAGATTTCCGCACGCTCCATCAAGCGGCTCCAGACCGAGGGATTGGACTGGATTCAAGTCCCCGCTGAGGACTTGGTCGGGCGTTTTTTGTCGTGCAACATGCAAAACAATGCCGGGGAGCTGATCGCCGAGGCCGGTTCCGAGATCACCGAAGCGATGCTCTCCGTCTTCGAGGACAACGGCATCGAAGAGATCGTCACCCTCTTCATCGACTATGTCAACGTCGGCCCCTATCTGCGCAACACCCTCGATCTGGACAAGAATTTGAGCCAGGACGAGTCCCTGATCGACATCTATCGCATGATGCGTCCCGGCGAGCCCCCCACCATCGAGGCGGCGAAAAATCTGTTCAGCAACCTGTTCTTCAAGGCCGACCGCTACGACCTCTCCACGGTCGGGCGCCTGAAGATGAACAAGCGCCTCAACCTGGAGTGCGACCTCAATGTTCGCATCCTGCGCAAAGAGGACATCCTGGGCGTGGTGGACATCCTGTTGAAGTTGAAGGATGGCCACGGCAAGGTGGACGATATCGATCACCTGGGGAATCGGCGGGTGCGTTCGGTGGGCGAACTGCTGGAAAATCAGGTGCGCATCGGCCTGGTTCGCATGGAGCGGGCCATCCGCGAGCGGCTCTCCTCGACGGAGCCGGAAAACCTGATGCCGCACGATGTCTTGAACTCCAAGCCCTTTTCGGCGGTGATCCGGGAGTTTTTTGGTTCCAGTCAGCTCTCCCAGTTCATGGATCAGACCAATCCGTTGTCGGAGATCACCCACAAGCGGCGGCTGTCGGCCCTTGGACCGGGAGGCATGACGCGGGAGCGGGCCGGGTTTGAGGTCCGCGACGTCCATCCGACCCATTACGGACGCATCTGCCCGATCGAAACGCCGGAAGGGCCTAATATCGGCCTCATCAACAGCCTCTCGACTTTTGCGCGCATCAATGCCTTCGGCTTTATCGAAAGCCCCTATCGGCGGGTGATCGATGGGCGGGTGACCGATGATGTCGATTATCTTTCGGCCATCGAGGAAGAGAATTACGTCATCGCCCAGGCCAATGCCGTCCTCGATCACGAAAAGCGCTATGTCAGCGATGTCGTGCAGTGTCGCCACAAGCTGGAGTTCACCATTGCCACGCCGGACCGCATCCAGTACATGGACGTGTCGCCCAAGCAGATCGTGTCGGTGGCGGCGGCGCTGATTCCCTTCCTCGAAAACGACGACGCCAACCGCGCCCTGATGGGTTCGAACATGCAGCGTCAGGCAGTGCCGCTGATCAAGACCGATGCGCCTTTGGTGGGAACCGGCATGGAACCCGTCGTGGCACGGGACTCGGGGGTGACGATCGTCAGCCGACGCAACGGCATAGTGGAAGAGGTGGATGCCTCGCGCATCGTCATCAAGGCCGATGAAGAGCCTGGTTCCAGCGAACCCGGCGTCGATATCTACAACCTGACCAAATTTGCCCGCTCCAACCAGAATACCTGTATCAACCAGGTGCCGCTGGTGCGGGCCGGCGATCGCGTCCGGAGCGGTGACATCGTCGCCGACGGCCCCAGCACCCAGTGGGGTGAACTGGCCCTGGGTCGCAATGTGCTGGTCGCCTTCATGCCCTGGAATGGCTACAACTTCGAGGACTCGATCCTCATCTCCGAGCGCCTGGTGCAGGACGACGTCTTCACCTCGATTCATATCGACGAATTCGAGGTGATGGCACGGGATACCAAACTTGGCCCGGAGGAGATCACCCGGGACATGCCCAATGTCGGCGAAGAGGCCCTGAGCAACCTGGACGAATCGGGCATCATTTATGTAGGCGCCGACGTCAAGGCTGGCGATATCCTGGTCGGCAAGGTGACCCCCAAGGGCGAAACCCAGCTGACGCCGGAAGAGAAACTCCTGCGCGCCATATTTGGCGAGAAGGCCTCCGATGTTCGGGACACCTCCCTGCGTCTGCCGCCCGGCATCTCCGGGACCGTGGTGAATGTACGGGTCTTCTCCCGGCGCGGCCTGGAAAAGGACGAGCGGGCCAAACAGATTGACGACGAAGAGATTGCTGCCCTGCGCAAGGATATGGTCGCGGAACGACGCATCATCGAAAATGATGCCGATGACCGGATCCGGCGCCTGATGGTGCATCGCACCGTCCGCTCGGCACCACGCATGAATCCCGGCGATGCCATTGGCGAAGCCTGGATCCGGCAGGCCACCAACCGTGATCTCCAGGAGGTGTCGCTGGATGATGACGTGATCATGCAGCAGATCGAAGGGATCCGTGCCCAGGTCTTGAAAACAGGGCAACGCCTGCAAAAACGCTTTGAAAGCAAAGTGGAAAAGCTGGAGCGCGGCGATGATCTTCCGCCGGGTGTCCTGAAGATGGTCAAGGTGTACATCGCCGTCAAGCGCAAGCTGCAACCCGGCGACAAGATGGCCGGTCGCCACGGCAACAAGGGTGTCATCTCCAAGATCAATCCCGTCGAGGACATGCCCTACCTCGAAGATGGACAGCCGGTGGATATCGTGTTGAATCCCCTGGGCGTTCCATCACGCATGAACGTGGGGCAGATTCTGGAGACCCACCTTGGCTGGGCCGCCAAAGGGCTGGGCAAGAAAATTGGCAAGCTCCTGGAACAGTGCCGGAAAGGCGAGCCTGTCGCGACCCTGCGGGACTACCTCCTGACCATCTATGATCACGAGGATCAGTCTGGTGCGTTGCAGGAGTTGACCGATGCCGAGGTTTTGGGGCTGTCGGGCAACCTCAAGGATGGTGTTCCGGCGGCGACGCCGGTGTTCGACGGGGCGAGGGAGGAAGAGATCGTTGGTTGGCTGGAGCGGGCGGGTTTGCCGACCTCCGGCCAGGTACGTCTCATCGATGGTCGCACGGGGGACTATTTTGACCGGCCCGTCACCGTTGGCTACATCTATATCCTCAAGCTGCACCACCTGGTGGACGACAAGATTCATGCCCGTTCCATCGGTCCCTACTCCCTGGTGACCCAACAGCCCCTGGGAGGCAAGGCCCAGTTTGGCGGGCAGCGGTTCGGCGAGATGGAAGTCTGGGCCCTGGAGGCTTACGGTGCATCCTATACGTTGCAGGAAATGTTGACGGTCAAGTCCGATGACGTGGCAGGACGCACCAAGATCTATGAGTCCATCGTCAAGGGTGATGATACGTTTGAGGCGGGCATCCCTGAATCCTTTAACGTTCTGGTCAAGGAGCTGCAATCCCTTGCCCTGGATGTTTCCCTGGTAAGGACCCCGGAATGATCCCTGTTCGCTCGCGACTCCCCAGAGGGGTTCGGTGGGATAAGGTCAACCCGCGCAGATCGACCGGAGGCGTCAGTTGAATCAAAATCTGTTCAAACTCTTTTCCCGTCCGGTGTTGGGCCAGAGCTTCGATGGCATCAAGATATCCATCGCCTCGCCGGAGAAGATTCGTTCCTGGTCGTTCGGCGAAGTCAAAAAACCCGAGACGATCAACTACCGAACCTTCAAGCCGGAACGGGATGGCCTCTTTTGCGCCAAAATATTCGGTCCGGTCAAGGACTATGAGTGCCTTTGCGGCAAGTACAAGCGCCTGAAACACCGGGGTGTGGTGTGCGAAAAGTGCGGCGTGGAGGTGATCCAGTCCAAGGTGCGCCGCGAGCGGATGGGACACATTGAACTGGCCTCGCCGGTGGCGCATATCTGGTTCCTGAAGTCGCTGCCCAGCCGGATCGGTCTGCTCCTCGATATGACCCTCAAGGATCTGGAACGGGTTCTCTATTTCGAGAATTTTGTCATCCTGGAGCCGGGCATGACCCCTCTGAAAAAAGGGGATTTGCTCACTGAGGATCGTCTGAACCAGATGCAGGATGAATACGGCGATGAATTCACCGCCGGCATCGGGGCGGAAGCGATCCGCGAGATGCTCTCCCGCTTGAAGATTGACGAAGAGATCATCCGTCTGCGCGATGAACTGGCAGCGACCAACTCCGAAGCGCGGCGGAAAAAGATTGTCAAGCGTCTGCACACCCTGGAGTCGTTCCAGGAGTCGGGCAATCGCCCGGAGTGGATGATCCTGGAGACCATCCCGGTGATTCCGCCGGAACTGCGTCCCCTGGTGCCTCTGGATGGCGGGCGCTTTGCCACCTCCGACCTGAATGACCTCTATCGGCGGGTGATCAACCGCAACAACCGCCTCAAGCGCCTCTTTGAACTGAAGGCTCCCGACATTATCATTCGCAACGAAAAGCGCATGTTGCAGGAGTCGGTCGATGCCCTGTTCGACAACGGCAGGCGGGGTCGGGTCATCACCGGCACCAACAAGCGCCCCCTGAAGTCCCTTTCAGAGATGTTGAAGGGGAAACAAGGGCGTTTTCGCCTCAATCTGCTCGGCAAGCGGGTGGACTACTCGGGGCGGTCGGTGATCGTGGTGGGTCCGGATCTCAAGCTGCATGAGTGCGGCTTGCCCAAAAAGATGGCCCTGGAACTGTTCAAACCCTTCATCTACAACCGCCTCGAAGAGCGGGGGCTGGCCACCACCATCAAGGCGGCCAAGCGCATGGTTGAGAAAGAAAAAAGTGAGGTTTGGGACATTCTGGAAGAGGTGATTCGCGAGCATCCCGTCATGCTCAACCGGGCGCCAACCCTGCATCGGCTCGGCATTCAGGCCTTTGAACCCAAATTGATCGAGGGCAAGGCCATTCAGTTGCATCCGCTGGTGTGTACGGCCTTCAATGCCGACTTTGACGGCGACCAGATGGCCGTGCATGTGCCCCTCTCCATCGAAGCACAGATTGAGGCGCGGGTGTTGATGATGTCGACCAACAACATTCTCTCGCCTGCCAATGGCAAGCCCATCATCGTGCCGACCCAGGATATCATTCTGGGCCTGTACTACATGACCTCGGAGCGGGTGAACGTCCTGGGTGAGGGGATGATCTTTTCCTCGCCTCTGGAGGTGCGCCAGGCCTATGATTCGAGCGCGATCGGTCTGCATGCCTCCATCATGTGTCGCTACCGGGGGGTGCGCCAGAAAACGACGGTGGGGCGGATTTTGCTGACGGAGATTCTCCCCGAGCTGATCCCCTTTGACCTGGTCAATCGCCTGCTCACCAAAAAAGAGGTTGCCAAGCTGATCGATGTGGTCTACCGCAACTGCGGGACCAAGGAGACGGTGATCTTTGCCGACCGGCTGATGACGGTGGGCTTTGGTTTTGCCGCCCGCGCCGGTATCTCCTTCGGCAAGGATGACATGGTGATTCCGAAGAGCAAGCGGGCGCTGGTGGAGGACTCGCAGGAGAAGGTCAAGGAGATCGAGCGGCAGTACATCGAGGGGTTGATCACCGAGGGCGAAAAGTACAACAAAGTGATCGATATCTGGTCGCACTGCACGGAGCGGGTCGCCGACGAAATGATGAAGGGTATTTCGTCTGAAACCCTGGATGCAGGTCGGGAGCAGCTCTCTTTCAACTCCATTTTCATGATGGCCAACTCCGGCGCACGAGGTTCGGCGGCCCAGATTCGGCAGCTGGCCGGCATGCGCGGTTTGATGGCCAAGCCCTCCGGCGAAATTATCGA
Organism: Magnetococcales bacterium; assembly: GCA_015229045.1. Next base: position 78,539 of record JADGCJ010000003.1, on the reverse strand, counting down.
AGCCCCAATCACGGCCAACTTTCGTGAGGGGTTGACGGTGTTGCAGTACTTTATTTCCACCCACGGTGCCCGCAAGGGTTTGGCTGACACCGCCCTCAAGACGGCCAACTCCGGCTATCTGACCCGGCGTCTGGTGGATGTCGCCCAGGATTGTATCGTGCGGGAAGAGGATTGCGGAACCAGCGAAGGGTTGACGGCGACGGCCCTCCTGGAGGGCAACGACGTGGTGGAACTCCTGGCCGATCGTGTGTTGGGACGTACTCCCCTGGAAGATGTGGTGGATCCCATCACGGACGAGACCCTGGCCCCGCGCGGCAAGATTCTCGACGAAGATGATGTGGAACGGATTGAAAATTCAAACGTCGAGTCGATCAAGATCCGCTCGCCCCTGACCTGCGCCACCGAGCGTGGGGTGTGCGTCAAATGTTATGGACGCGATCTGGCACGCGGGTCGAAGGTGACCATTGGCGAGGCGGTCGGGGTCATCGCCGCGCAGAGTATCGGCGAGCCGGGTACCCAGTTGACCATGCGCACGTTCCACATCGGTGGTACGGCGTCGCGGAAAGTGGAACAATCCTCCCTGGATTCACTCCACGGAGGTATTTCCCGTTTTCATAACCTCGTCACGGTGCAGGATCGTAACGGGCGCTATGTGGTTCTCTCCCGCAACGGCGAGGTCTCCATCCACGAGGTGCGCCCCGTCGATGGGGTCGAAAGCACCAGCGATGTGGTGGTGCCCGAGTTGGAACTGGGTCGGGAGAGAGAGCGGCATCGTGTTCCCTATGGGTGTCGTCTGATGGTGGGCGATGGCCAGCGCGTCGACAAAGGGCAGACCTTTGCCGAGTGGGATCCCTTCTCGTCGCCGATCATCACGGAAATCGAGGGTATCATCAAATTTGGCGACCTGGTGGAGAATCATACCCTCCGGGAGACCATCGATGAGACCACGGGCCTGAGTTCCCGCGAGGTGACCGACTGGAAGAGTCAGGGACGCAAGACCGATATGCGTCCCCGCCTGACGCTGAAGCATCCAGAGACGGGCGAGACCCTGGTCATGCCCAACGGCGCGGAGGTGCGTTATTTCCTGCCGGTGGGGGCGGTGATCATGGCCCTGGAGGGGGATCATGTCATGGCCGGTGACATCATTGCCAAGGTTCCCCGGCAAACTTCCAAGACACGCGACATCACCGGCGGTTTGCCTCGGGTGGTGGAGCTGTTCGAGGCGCGCAAGCCCAAGGAGTACGCCATCATTTCGGAGAACGAGGGGGTGGTCTCCTTTGGCAAGGATTTGAAAGGAAAACGCCGGGTTATCGTCACGGCGGAGGTGGGTGACCCCCGGGAGTACATGCTGCCCAAGGGAAAACAGCTCGCTGTCAACGAGGGTGACTATGTACGACGCGGCGAACCCCTCATGGAAGGGTCGCCGGTGCCGCAGGATATTCTCAAGATTCTGGGGCTGGAGGAGTTGTGCCGCTTCATGGTGAACGAGATCCAGGAGGTTTACCGGCTGCAAGGGGTGCGCATCAACGATAAGCACATCGAAGTGATTGTGCGCCAGATGCTGCAAAAGGTGGCCATAGTCGATCCGGGGGATACCACGTTCGTCGCCGGTGAATCGGTGGAAAAGAGCGAATTTGATCGGGAGAATGCCAAGGTGACCACCCGGTCGGGTCGCGTGGCGACGTCGTTCCCGCTGTTGTTGGGGATCACCAAGGCCTCGTTGTCGACGCCATCGTTCATTTCGGCGGCCTCTTTCCAGGAGACCACGCGGGTGCTGACCGAGGCCTCGATATCGGGGCGGGCCGATACCCTGAATGGTTTGAAGGAAAATGTCATCGTCGGACGTTTGATACCGGCTGGGACAGGACGCTCTGCCGGACTGATGAAAGTCCACCTGCGCAAGAAGGAAAAGGGGGCTGAAACCCCCGCCGGCAAGGAGTGAAAAGGCCGGTGTCGTTTTTTTTAAAAAAGGTGGTTGACTTTCGCGGACAAAAGCTTATTTTAATGGGTTTCCCTGGCTCGGGGATTTGTCGTTCGTAACAAAGGTGGGAGTGTTCTCAGATATGCCAACCGTCAATCAACTGCTGCGTAACGGGCGTCGGCCACAGAGCAGGAAGAACAATGTTCCTGCCATGCAGAGCTGTCCACAAAAGCGCGGGGTATGTACCAGGGTCTATACGACGACCCCCAAGAAGCCCAACTCCGCTTTGCGCAAGGTGGCGCGGGTACGCCTGACCAACGGCCATGAAGTGACGGCCTACATCCCCGGGGAGAGCCATAATCTGCAAGAGCATGCCGTGGTGTTGATTCGCGGCGGGCGCGTCAAGGATCTGCCAGGTGTTCGCTACCATATTCTGCGCGGCACGTTGGATACGCAGGGTGTCAAGGATCGGAAGCAGGGGCGGTCCAAGTATGGGGCCAAGAAGCCCAAGTAGCCTTCCTGGATGGGGGAGGTCTCCCTCCGGTCGTGGGAGTCGCTGTGCGACATTCGCGGTGGGATGGGCTGTAGAAGGTCAAGACGATATTTGTCAGCAGGGGAGTCAACTGGATGTCCAGGCGTCGTGAGGTTCCGAAAAGGGAAATCGTGCCAGACCCGGTCTACGGGGATAAACTGGTGACCAAGTTCATGAACTGTCTCATGCGAGATGGGAAGAAGTCCCTTGCGGAGCGTCTGTTTTACGGCGCACTCGGCATCGTTGGCGAACGGGCGAAAGAAGATCCCTTGAAAATTTTCAAGGATGCGGTAGACAATGCCCGCCCGGCTGTTGAGGTGAGATCACGGCGGGTTGGCGGCGCCACCTACCAGGTTCCGGTGGAGGTTCGTCCGAGCCGTCGCCAGACCCTGGCGATTCGCTGGTTGGTCAGTTTTGCCCGGAAACGGGGCGAGAAGACCATGCGCGAGCGTCTTGCAGCCGAACTGATCGAGGCTGCGGCAGGGCGTGGGGCGACAGTTAAAAAACGGGATGATACCCATCGTATGGCGGAAGCGAACAAGGTGTTTGCCCACTATCGGTGGTGAGGAAAATCAACCTGGAGAGGGATGCGTTCGCGTCCTGAAATTTTGTTCTTTGACAGGGGTGGGCAGTGGCGAGGGAAATACCACTTGCGAGAGTGCGCAATATCGGCATTATGGCGCACATCGATGCCGGCAAGACAACGGTGACGGAACGTATCCTCTACTATACTGGGCGCTCCCACAAGCTGGGCGAGGTGCATGAAGGCACCGCGACCATGGACTGGATGGAGCAGGAACAGGAGAGAGGGATCACGATCACCTCGGCTGCGACCACTTGTTTTTGGAAAGAGAATCGGATCAATATCATCGATACCCCGGGGCACGTGGATTTCACCATTGAGGTGGAGCGTTCGCTGCGGGTTCTCGATGGTGCCGTGGCCGTGTTTTGCGCCGTGGGCGGTGTTCAGCCGCAGTCGGAGACGGTTTGGCGGCAGGCTAATCGCTACAAGGTGCCCCGCGTCGCTTTCATCAACAAGATGGATCGCATGGGGGCGGACTTTGATCGGGTCGTGCAGATGATCCGCGATCGCCTCGGTGCGGTGGCGCTGCCGTTGCAGCTTCCCATCGGTGTCGAGGAGACATTCCGTGGCATGGTGGATCTGGTTTCGCGTGAGGCCCTGCTCTTCGACGATGACTCCCTGGGGGCAAAGTTTGTCGTTGGTCCCATTCCCGATGAGATGGCCGAAACGGTGGAAGAGGCGCGTCTGAAGCTGCTTGAAACCGCCCTGGAACAGGATGATGCCCTCATGGAGAAGTACCTCGAGGGTGAGGAGATATCCCAGGAGGATTTGATCGCCTGTATCCGGAAAGGGGTTATCGCCAACAGCTTTGTGCCCATCCTGTGCGGCTCTGCCTTCAAGAATAAGGGGGTTCAGCCCCTGCTGGACTCGGTTGTCCACTATTTTCCGTCGCCCATTGACACGGTTGAGGTTCAAGGGCACAAGATGGACTCCGAAGATGTCATCACGCGCAAACCGGATGATTCTGAGCCCTTTTCGGCCTTGGCCTTCAAGATCATGTCCGACCCCTTTGTGGGGACGTTGACCTTCTTTCGTGTCTACTCGGGTACCCTCTCCTCTGGTTCGTATGTCCTGAACTCGGTCAAGGACAAGAAAGAGCGGATTGGTCGTATTTTGCTCATGCATGCCAATAAGCGCGAAGATATTAGCGAAGTGCGCGCTGGGGACATTGCGGCGGCGGTCGGATTGAAGTATACCACCACCGGCGATACGTTGTGTGATGCCAACAAGCCGGTGGTTCTGGAGCGGATGGTTTTTCCGGACCCTGTCATTCATATCGCCATCGAGCCGAAAACCAAGGCTGACCAGGAAAAGATGGGTATCGCTCTGGGTCGCCTTGCGCAGGAGGATCCCTCTTTCAAAGTGGAAGTGGATCACGAGACGAATCAGACCATCATCTCCGGCATGGGCGAGCTTCACCTGGAAATCCTTGTCGATCGCATGCAGCGTGAGTTCAAGGTTGACGCCAACGTCGGCAAGCCGCAGGTGGCCTACCGTGAGACCTTGAGCAAGACTGTCGAGAGCGAAGGACGTTTCATTCGGCAGAGCGGTGGTCGCGGGCAGTTTGGCCATGTGTGGCTGCGTCTCGAGCCCAACGAGCCGGGTGCCGGGTTTGAATTCTTGGATGAGATTCGTGGTGGCGTGGTGCCGCGCGAGTACATCCCGGCTGTGCAGAAGGGTATCGAAGAGGCCATGAAGAGCGGTGTGTTGGCCGGTTATCCGGTGGTGGACCTCCGTGTGGCCCTCTACGATGGTTCGTACCACGAGGTAGACTCCTCGGAAATGGCCTTCAAGGTTGCGGCCTCCATGGGTTTCAAGTCTGGATGCGAAAAGGCCAGACCAGTCCTTCTGGAGCCGGTCATGGCAGTCGAGGTCGAGATGCCCGAGGAGTATATGGGTGACATTATTGGCGATCTCAACTCGCGGCGTGGGCAGATTCAGGGGATGGACTCCATCGGGACGGCGCAGATCGTGCGCGCCATGGTACCCCTGGCGGGCATGTTTGGTTACGCGACGGACATTCGTTCCATGACCCAGGGTCGTGCAACTTATACGATGCAGTTTGATCACTACGAGCAGGTGCCGGAGAGCGTGGCGCAGGAAATTGTCGCAAAAGTGAAGGGTTGAGAGAGAGCAGGTGTTGCAGGAGTTGGACTCCGAGTGCTGGTGGCCTGGTGTTGAACGGGTGTCAGGGCGGGGAGTCGTGCAGGGAAGGGTTTGGGTACGTTGCGGTTGACGATGCGCTGTGCTGGCCTGGTGACGGGCAACGAGGCGTGTTGAGGCCATATCTGAGATGGAATAAACGTTCGGTTGGTCCACGGCGGGAAGCCACAAGGCCAAACCACGGGGCAGCCAGGCGGAGTGAATTTGGATGGAAAACCAGAAGATCCGTATTCGGTTGAAGGCATTCGATCACCGTATACTTGACCAGTCTACGGGAGAGATCGTACAGACGGCTCGTCGTACCGGGGCCGAGATTCGTGGGCCAATACCCCTGCCCACCAAAATCAACCGGTACACGGTGTTGCGTTCGCCACACGTCGACAAGAAGTCCCGCGAACAGTTTGAGATTCGGACCCATAAGAGATTGATCGATATCGTCAATCCGACACCCCAAACGGTGGATGCCCTGATGAAGCTTGATCTGGCCGCCGGTGTCAACGTGGAGATCAAACTGTAACAAGGCATGGCCTGTGGGTAGAAACACAGATGGCTTGGGATGAAAGAAGGTTTTGAAGGAAGGATTTGGGGATGCGCGCAGGACTGATCGGCCGGAAACTGGGGATGACCCAGACGTTTTCCGAACAAGGTGAACGGCTGCCTGTGACCGTGTTGCAGTTGGGGCCGTGTCCGGTGGTGGCGAAGAGAAGCCAGGACAAGGATGGCTATAACGCCGTCCAGCTTGGCTTTGAAGAGAAGAAGCCCAGTCGGGTGAGTAAGCCCGAAAAAGGCTACTTTGCCAAGGTGAATATGCCCCCCCAGCGGATGCTGAAGGAGTTTCGGGTGGACAACCCGGACCAGTATGAAGTTGGACAGAAGCTTTCCGTGGAGCAGTTCACGGTTGGGCAACTGGTCGATGTGACGGGGCGCAGTATCGGCAAGGGCTTCGCTGGCGTCATGAAGCGCTGGGGTTTCAAGGGCGGCAAGGCCTCCCACGGCGCGCACAAGGTACATCGTTCACCTGGCTCCATTGGCCAGCGTCAGACGCCCGGTCGGGTCATGCCAGGCAAAAAGATGGCCGGCCATATGGGTGACAAAAATATTACCGTCCAGAGTTTGCGGGTGACGGCTGTGGATGCCGAGAAGAATCTGCTGGTCGTTCATGGCAGCGTTCCCGGTGCAGAGGGTTCGGTGGTCCTGGTCCGGGACGCCGTCAAAAAGGGTGACCAGAGCTGAAGGGCCGTGCCATGATTGAACATCCGCTCAAAGACGCGAACAACCAGGACGTGCGTCAACTCTCCCTGAAGGATGAGACCTTCGGGCGCCCTGTACGCGAGGATTTGCTTGCTCGCATGGTGCAGTATCAACTCGCCAAGCGGCGCTCGGGGTGTGCCTCGACCAAGACCCGCTCCGATGTGCGTGGTGGCGGCAAGAAGCCCTACCGCCAAAAGGGGACGGGCAATGCCCGGCAGGGGACCATTCGCGCTCCTCAATATCGGACGGGCGGTGTTGTGTTTGGGCCGCATCCGCACAGCCATGCCACCAAGTTGCCCAAGCAGGTGAGAAGGTTGGCCCTGCAAACGGCTCTCTCCGTGAAACGCTTGGATGGCGATCTGATTTTGTTGGAAAGGCTGGACCTTGCCGAGATCAAGACCAAGGCGATGCGCGCCATTCTTGGCAACCTGGGTGCCGAGCGCTCGGCCTTGATCGTCATTCCGGAAGAGGATCGGAATGTGCAAATTTCGGCCCGCAACCTGCCGGGGATATCGGTGATCCGGGTGGAAGGGGTCAACGTCTACGACCTGCTGCGCCACGAGAAGGTGATCATTACCGAGGCTGCGTTGGGTAAACTTGAGGAGAGGCTGGCATGAGCAACGCATTGACCTTGTTCGGGGTCTTGCAGGCTCCGGTGGTGACTGAAAAATCGACCATGGTCATGGCGAAAGGGAATCAGGTGGTGTTCAAGGTGGCTACCTGGGCCAATAAGCCGCAAATCAAGGCCGCCGTGGAGGAGTTGTTCAAGGTCAAGGTTCTTGAGATTCAGACGTTGAACATGAATGGAAAAGAGAAGCGTTTCGGCAAGACAGCAGGACGCCGAAGCGATTGGAAAAAAGCCATCGTTCGACTGGCCGAGGGCCAGTCGATTGATTTCTTTGAGAAAGGATAACCCGAATTCGGGAGGCCACGCATGGCACTAAGGAATTACAAGCCCACCTCCCCCGGGCGACGCCAGTTGATCACCGTCGATTATTCTGGGTTGTCGAAAGAGGGGCCTGAAAAGAGCCTTCTGCGCCCCCTGCCCAGTCGAGGCGGGAGGAATAATTATGGTCGCATGACCGTGCGCCACCAGGGCGGTGGCCACAAGAGGCGTTATCGGATCATCGATTTCAAGCGCGACAAGCACGGGATACCTGCCAAGGTAGCCAGCATTGAGTATGATCCGAATCGAACTGCCTTTATTGCCCTTCTGGCATATGCGGACGGGGAAAAACGGTATATCCTGGCGCCGCAGAGGTTGGAGGTCGGGGAGACGATTCTGTCGGACGTCAAACCTGGTGTCGTCGATGTCAAACCTGGTAACGCCATGCCATTGCGGATCATGCCCATCGGGACGATCCTGCATAACGTGGAGATGAAACCTTTCAAAGGCGGTCAGCTTGCTCGCTCGGCGGGGAGCTCCGTGCAGATGATGGGTAAAGAGGGCAAATATGCACAGTTGAAGTTGCCGTCCGGCGAGATGCGTATGGTCCTCCTGGACTGCATGGGTACGGTTGGCATGGTTTCCAATGCGGACCATGGCAACATCAAGATTGGCAAGGCAGGAAGAAATCGTTGGATGGGGATTCGGCCCTCCGTGCGCGGTGTGGCCATGAATCCTGTTGACCACCCGCATGGCGGTGGCGAAGGGAAGACCTCCGGTGGACGTCACCCGGTGAGTCCGTGGGGCCTTCCGACCAAAGGTAAGAAGACCCGGAAGAGAAGCAAGCCGTCCGATCGCATGATCATGCGGCGTCGGTAATCCGGGAAAACGTGTAAGGTGAGAGGTGGCTTGTGGGACGGTCAATCAAGAAAGGCCCCTTCTTTGATGCCTTTCTCCTGAAGAAAGTGGAGAAACTCCGTGGCGATGGGCGCAAAGAACTGATAAAAACCTGGTCGCGGCGTTCGACCATCATACCCGAGTTTGTGGGGTATACCTTTGGGGTTCACAACGGCCGGAAGTTTATTCCCGTTCTGGTGACGGAGAACATGGTGGGACATAAGCTCGGGGAGTTTTCCCCCACGCGAACCTACCACGGTCACGGTGGCGAAAAGACCAGCCGCCGATAAGACGAGGACAGAAGCATGGGAAGCGAAGCCGTAGCACAAACCCGATCCGTTCGGGTTTCCCCCACGAAGGCACGACTGGTCGTCGACCAGATTCGCGGTCTTGGCGTGGACAGGGCGCTTGAGTTGCTGACTTTTTCCAAGAAGCGCGTGGCCCGGACAATCAAGACGACCCTCGGTTCAGCTATCGCGAATGCCGAGAACAATCTTGGACTGGATGTGGATACGCTGTATATTCTGCGTGCCTTCGTGGATGAAGGAACCAAAATGAAAAGATTTCGGCCACGCGCCAGAGGCCGGGCGTGCCGGATTCTCAAACGGACCTCCCACATCACCATCGCGGTGGGATCCAAGGAATGACCGGGGCTCGACGCAAGACGAGAGAGGACGATTAAATGGGGCAAAAGGTACATCCGACCGGGTTTAGGCTGGGGATTACTAAAACCTGGGATACCCGGTGGTATGCGGACAAAGAGTATGCCGCACTGCTCATCGAAGACGTCAAGCTGCGGGCTTGGTTGAAAAAACGCTTGGAACACGCCAGTGTTTCCAAGATCGTGATTGAGAGACCAGCCAAAAAGGCGCGGATCAACATCCATTCGGCCCGTCCCGGGATCATCATTGGGAAAAAAGGCACCGATATCGAGAAGTTGAAAGAGGATATCCGCAAGGTCGCCAGCACCGATGTGCAACTCAATATCGTTGAAGTGCGCAAACCGGAAATGGATGCCCAACTGATCGCGGAAAACGTCGCCCAACAGCTGGTGCGGCGTGTGGCTTTCCGCCGAGGTATGAAACGGGCAGTCACTTCCGCTATGCGCCTCGGCGCGCAGGGCATCCGCATCAACTGCTCCGGACGGCTTGGCGGCGGAGAGATCGCCCGGACAGAGTGGTATCGTGAAGGTCGCGTCCCCCTGCATACCTTGCGGGCAGACATCGATTTCGGCTTCTCCGAAGCCTTGACTACCTACGGCATCATCGGGGTCAAGGTGTGGGTGTTCAAAGGCGAGATCATCGACAAGGAACAGAAATAGTGGTTGAGGGCCGAAACCCATGCTGTTGCAACCCAAAAAGAGGAAATTCCGCAAGGCCTTCAAAGGTCGGATACACGGCTTGGCCTATCGAGGAGCGGATTTGTCGTTCGGGCAGTACGGCCTGAAAGCCATGACGGCCGGGCGAATTACGGCTCGGCAAATCGAGGCCGGACGTCGCGCCATGACGCGCAAGATACGCCGTGGTGGACGCATCTGGATTCGTATATTCCCCGATATACCGGTCTCCAAGAAGCCTCCCGAGGTGCGGCAGGGGAAAGGTAAAGGCAATCCGGAGTTCTGGATCGCCAGGGTCAAGGCTGGACGCATTCTGTACGAGATGGAAGGCGTGACCGAAGAGCTGGCAAGGGAAGCCATGGGACTGGCCGGGGCCAAGCTGGCCATTCCGACCAAATTCGTCATGCGTGGAGGTGTGTGATGGCAGCATCGACGGAACTGCAGGGCATGTCAGATTCCGCATTGGAAGATAAGCTTCGCGCCTTGCACCAGGAGTCATTCAACCTCCGCTTCCAAAAGGCCACCATGCGACTCGAGAAGACGTCGCGCATTGGCCAGGTCCGGAAAGAGATTGCCCGCATCAAGACCATCCTTGGTGCACGGGTCCGCAAGGAACAGGAGTCATAGAGTCATGGCCAGGCGGGTGATGCAGGGAACGGTTGTCAGCGACAAAATGCAACAGACCGTGGTAGTCCAGGTGGAACGGAAGATCCGGCATCCGCTTTATGGGAAGATCGTCAGACGCAACAAGAAGTATCACGCCCACGACCCGGAAAACAGTTGTCGAGTGGGCGATGTGGTGCGTATCGAAGAGTGCCGTCCGATCAGCAAGACCAAATGCTGGCAAGTGGTTGAACGTGTTTCCGGGGCTGCGGGCGCTCCGGCCGATGTGGCAGGTGTCCAATGATACAAGTGCAAACCATCATGGACGTGGCGGATAACTCCGGCGCCAAGAAAGTCCAGTGCATCAAGGTTCTCGGCGGTTCCAAGCGCCGCTATGCCCGCATCGGCGATGTGATTGTCGTCTCCATCAAGTCGGCCATGCCACGCGGCAAGGTGCAGAAAGGTGAAGTGGCCCGCGCCGTGGTCGTGCGTACCCGGAAGGAGATGGGACGCCCGGATGGCTCCTATATCCGGTTTGATACCAACGCTGCCGTGCTGATCAATGCCCAGGGCGAGCCTATCGGAACCCGCATCTTTGGGCCAGTGACCCGTGAGCTGCGGAGTCGCAACTTTATGAAGATCGTCTCCCTGGCCCCAGAAGTGTTGTAGGTGCAGATCATGAAAAAAGGTTCCTTCCGGACCAATTTGAAAAAAGGCGACCAGGTGGTTGTCATCGCCGGGAAAGAGAACGGCAAACGAGGGGAAATCCTGAAGGTTTTGCCCGAGGCCAACGCCGTCCTGGTGACCAAACTGAATATGGTCAAGCGTCACACCAAGCCGAGCGCAGGCAAGGAAGGGGGGATCGTGGAAAAAGAGGCCCCTATCCATATATCGAACGTCATGATCGTGGATCCTGATACGGGTAAAGGGGTGCGCATCGGTAAGAAAATCCTGGAGGATGGCCGGAAAGTGCGTACTGCCTGCCGCTCCGGGGATGTTCTCGACAGCTGATGAGGGATGAGGAATTAAGAAGATGTCCAGGCTGAAAGAGATATATGTGACGGAGATCGTTCCCGCCCTGATGAAGGAGTTCAGCTACGCCAACATCATGCAGGCCCCGCGTCTGGAGAAGATCGTCCTGAACATGGGGGTCGGGCAGGCTGTGGTCGATAAGAGTCACCTGCAGGGGGCAATCGAGGATATGACCGCCGTTTCCGGGCAGAAAGCGGTGATGACCAAAGCGAGGAAATCCATCGCCGGTTTCAAGATCCGGGAGGGCATGCCTATAGGGTGTCGCGTGACCTTGCGCCGGGAACGGATGTATGAGTTTCTGGACAGACTGATCAATGCCGCCTTGCCCCGTGTGCGCGACTTTCGGGGAGTGCCCGGCAACTCCTTCGATGGCAGGGGGAACTATGCCCTCGGCATCAAGGAGCAGATCATCTTTCCGGAAATCAACTACGACAAGGTGGATGCTGTTCGGGGAATGGATATCATCATCGTTACCACCGCCAGGACCGATCAGGAAGCAAAGGCCCTGTTGCGTGGCTTCAGAATGCCCTTCAGGAATTGATCGTCAGGGAATCTGTTCATGGCCAAAAAATCGTTGATCGCGAAAGCAAAGCGCAAGCCGAAATTCAAGGTGCGGACCTACAATAGGTGCCAGCGCTGTTCACGGCCGCGAGGCTATCTGCGCAAGTTTACGATGTGCCGGATCTGCGTGCGCCAGTTGGCGTTACGTGGCGAAATCCCTGGCATCATCAAGGCTTCCTGGTAACAATTTGGAGTTTTCGGAGCTGTTTCAATGGGAATGACCGATCCAATAAGCGATATGCTGACCCGCATTCGCAATGCCCAGGCCATTCGCAAGGGGGTGGTGGAGATCCCCTATTCCAAGATCAAGGAGCGCATCTGCGCCATCCTGGTCACGGAAGGCTATGTGGCCAGCGTCGAAAAGTGCGACGGGGCTGACGGTTGGCCTGCCCTGCGTGTCAAGTTGAAGTATCATAACAGTCGGCCTGTCATCGAAAAGATTCGCCGCTGCTCGACGCCGGGACGACGCCTTTACTTTGGCAAGGATGACATTCCCCGGGTCAATAGAGGGTTGGGGATCTCCATCCTCTCCACGAGCAAGGGTGTGGTGTCGACCCGCCAGGCGCGGGAGATGGGCGTGGGCGGCGAATTGATCTGTACCGTTTTTTGACGGGGAAAAACGATGTCGAGAATTGGCAAAAAGCCCATCCCTGTTCCCACCGGGGTGGATGTGAAGGTGGATCAGCAAACGGTGTCGGTCAAAGGCAAACGCGGTACGCTGACGAGAACGTTTCATCCGGACGTGGAAATCCATGTCGAAGGTGGTACAATACGCGTTTCGCCGCGCAAGAGTGATCGTGCCGGACGCGCCCTGTGGGGCCTGACCCGGAGTTTGCTGAACAACATGGTGCGTGGTGTTTCGGAGGGCTTTACCCGTCAGTTGGAGATCGTTGGAGTGGGCTATCGCGCCGCAGTCGCCGGGCGGGTTCTTAAACTGACTTTGGGTTACTCCCATCCCGTTGACTACGCCCTGCCCGAAGGTATCAACGTTGAAGTGGAAAAAAATACCCTGTTGACCCTGACAGGTGCAGACCGGGAGAGACTCGGTCAGACCTGTGCCGAAATCCGGCAGTATCGGCCTCCCGAGCCCTACAAAGGTAAAGGGATCCGCTATTTGGAAGAGACGGTCTTGCGCAAAGAAGGTAAGAAGAAGTAAGAGAGGAACGGTCCATGGCAAAGGATCGGCAAAAATCAAGACAAACCCGCTCAAATCGGGTACGCTACAAAATCCGGCAAGTGACCAGCGACCGGCTGCGTCTCTCGGTCTTCCGGAGTGCGAAACAGATCTATGCCCAGATCATAGACGACAGCAAGGGAGAGACGCTCGTTTCGGCCTCCACCCTTGAGCGTGAGGTTCGGGAACAGATCAAGTACGGCGGCAACATTATCGCCGCCGCCCATGTCGGGCGTCGTTTGGCCGCCAAGGCCAAGGAGGCCAATATCACCCGGGTGGTCTTTGACAGGGGTGGCTTCCGCTACCATGGCCGGACCAAGGCTCTGGCTGATGCGGCCCGGGAGGGTGGTCTGGAATTTTAATCGGGTACTCGGCAAGGCTCCATATCATTTGCATGCGATGCGAGAACGAGGCAGCAAGGAGGAGGCGACGGGACAGTGTGTGTCGGGTACGGTGGGGAGCCGACGACACGGCTGGCGGAGTTGTCGCGATAAGTGCAAGTTGGTATGGGCTGGCGAACCGATGCTGAAGGGGTGGATGCTGTCATGACGAATGCGCGCCGAAACGCGGAAAATTGGCAAAACGAAGATCTTATTGAGAAATTGGTGGTCATCAAGCGAACGGCCAAGGTCGTCAAGGGTGGCAGCCGCTTCAATTTTTCGGCCATAGTTGTGGTGGGAAACGGCCACGGCATGGTGGGGTATGGCTTGGGTAAGGCCAAAGAGGTTCCCGAGAGTATTCGCAAGGCGACCGAACAGGCCAAAAAGTCCATGGTCACCATTCCCGTCCGCGATGGACGCACCCTGCATCACGAGATGGTCGGCAAGTTTGGTTCCGGCTCGGTCGTGTTGCGCCCGGCTGCCGATGGCACCGGGATTATCGCTGGTGGTTCCATGCGGCCTATTTTCGAGGCGCTGGGCATACGCGATATCCTGGCCAAGTCCACCGGGACTTCCAATCCCCATAATTTGATCAAGGCGACCTTCAAAGCGTTGAGAGATATTCGTGCCCCGGAAGAGGTGGCTGCCAAGCGGGGTATGACAGTCAAACAAGTGTGGGTTTGATGACACGAGCGGCAGAGTGGAATTTTGGCGGTACCGCCCCGTCCCCGCGTGGGGCGATCCAATGAGTCACCCGGGATAATGACCATGTCCAAAACCTTGAAAATCAAGCTGGTGCGTTCTCACATCGGACGCCCCGAAAAGCATCGGCGAATCCTGAAGAGCCTGGGAATGACCCGCATGCATCGGGTGCGTGAACTCCCTGACAATGCCTCGGTGCGCGGTATGATATTCCTGGTCAGCCATATGGTGCAGATCGTCGATTGAGGGTTTGAACGATGAAATTGAACGAATTGCCAGCCATTCCGGGTAATACCCAGGAAGGCAAACGCAAGGGGCGTGGCCCGGGGAGTGGTAACGGGAAAACCGGCGGTCGTGGTGTCAAGGGTCAGAAGGCACGGTCGGGAGGGTACCACAAGGTTGGCTTTGAAGGTGGCCAGATGCCCCTCCAGAGGCGTCTGCCCAAGCGTGGATTCACGAATCCGTTTCGCAAAGTGTATGCTCTCCTCAACCTGAATGATCTCAATGTTTTTGCTGCTCATACCGAAGTGACCGATGCCTTGCTGCGCGAGAAATTCGCAAAGAAACTGTACAAACGGCATATGGATGGCGTCAAACTCCTTGGTGATGGTGTTTTAGAGAAGCCCTTGAAGATTCATGTGGATAAAGCCTCTCGTGTGGCTGTGGAGAAGGTCGCGGCTGTCGGTGGGGAGGTGATTCTTCCGGTGGTGGAACCGAAAGAACTGGCAGACTCCCAGACTTCTGTGGCGTCGGCTGAATAACCCATGACCATCAGTACCCAGCAATCCCCCCTGGCCGGTTTTGGTAATCTTGGGAAAATACCAGAGCTTCGCAAGCGGCTCTTGTTCACCCTCGGTATGTTGATTGTCTACCGGATTGGTGCGCATGTGCCGATTCCCGGTATCGATCCGGCAGCGTTGGCGGCCTTTTTCGCGCAACAGCAGGGCACGTTGCTGGGCATGTTCAATATGTTTTCCGGGGGCGCCTTGTCCCGTTTGACGGTGTTTGCCCTGGGAATCATGCCCTACATCTCCTCGTCGATCATCCTGCAGTTGATGACGACTGTGGTTCCCAAGCTTGAATCCTTGAAGAAGGAAGGGGAGTCGGGGCGACGCAAGATCAATCAGTATACCCGTTATGGAACGATCCTTCTGTCCATTTTCCAGGGCTTTGGCATCGCCTATGGCATCGAGAGCATGCAGTCGGGCGGCATGAATGTCGTGGTTCATCCTGGCTGGCACTTCCGCTTGATTACCGTGGTGACCTTGACCGCAGGGACTGCTTTCATCATGTGGGTCGGTGAGCAGATCACCAGTCGTGGCATTGGCAACGGCATTTCGTTGATCATTTTTGCCGGCATCGTTGCCAACCTCCCCGTAGCCATGGCCAATACCTTGCAGTTGACCCGTACCGGCGATTTGCAGCCTCTGTTTGTGCTGTTCCTGGTGATCATGTCCATCCTGGTAACCAGCTTCATCATTTTCATGGAGCGGGCGCAGCGACGCATATCCATACAATATGCCAAGCGCCAGGTGAGTGGTCGGCGTATGGTGGGTGGGGAGCAGACCCATCTGCCGCTCAAGGTGAATACCGCCGGGGTGATTCCCCCTATTTTTGCCAGTGCCATCATCCTCTTTCCGGTAACCATTGCCAGCTTCGCTCCCTGGGAGTGGCTGAAGACGCTCTCTGCTTCGCTTTCGCCTGGGCACTTGATGCACATGGTGCTCTACTCGACGGCCATTATCTTTTTTTGTTTTTTTTATACGGCGATCGTCTTCAATCCCGAGGAGACGGCGGACAACCTGCGCAAATACGGTGGTTTTGTGCCCGGGATCCGTCCCGGCCAGCGGACCGCCGAGCACTTTGATAAAATTTTGACCCGACTGACGCTCATTGGTGCCATTTACGTTGTTGCGGTCTGTCTGTTGCCAGAGATCCTGATTGCCAACTATAATGTCCCGTTCTACTTCGGGGGAACATCCATGCTGATCGTGGTGGGCGTCACCATGGATACCGTGTCGCAAATACAATCCTTCCTGATCAGTCGCCAGTACGAAGGACTCATGAAGAAGGCCAAAATCAAGGGACGTCGTTGAACAAAGGATCCGTTGGCCCCGGTGTGGAGCAGGATGGTGTCAACTCCTGAGGCTCCAGATAGGGTGGCTGGGAAAGGCAAACGCCGGTTTCAGAGAGTGGTTCCAGTTCCAGATCAGGATGAACGCAGGCGACAGCGATGAGCGACGAGACAGTACGTGTTGGGTACGGCGAGGAGTGAGCAAGAGAGTCAACGAAGCAGACGCTTGATCTGGAGTTGGAATAACGCAGGAGTGGTAACATGAAAGTCCGCGCATCGGTCAAGATCATGTGCAAGGATTGCAAGGTGATTCGCAGAAGAGGTGTGGTGCGGGTCATTTGCAGCAAGCATCCCAAGCACAAACAAAAGCAAGGCTGATTAATTCAGGAATACGGAGCCCGAAATGGTTGCGGGTTCGCGTTGCCTGAAAGGTCTGTCCCCCCGGAGGTTGAGAAGTGGCCCGAATTGCTGGAGTCAATATTCCCGTCAACAAGCGACTAGAGATTGCCCTGACCTATATTTATGGGGTCGGGCGTCATTTATCACGGCAGATCATCGCCGAGGCTGGAATCTCGCCCGATACGAGGGTTCATCAACTCTCCGACGGCGAGGTTGCCAAGCTTCGGACCATTATCGACAGCAAACACTCGGTGGAAGGCGATCTGCGCCGCCAGGTGGCGATGAATACCAAACGCTTGATGGACCTGGGTACCTACAGGGGGTTGCGCCATCGTCGGGGTTTGCCCGTGCGGGGTCAAAGAACCCACACCAATGCCAGAACCCGGAAAGGCCCCCGTAAGCCGATCGCCGGGAAGAAAGGAGCCTGACCATGAACAAGGTCCAAAAAGGTGTGCGCGTTCGGCGACGCGAACGAAAAAATATCGCGAGCGGTGTCGTCCATATCCAGTCCACCTTCAACAATACCCTGATTACCATTACCGATCCGTCCGGGAACGTGCTGGCCTGGGGGTCGGCTGGTGCCCAGGGGTTCAAAGGATCACGGAAATCCACCCCGTTCGCCGCGCAGATGGCCGCCGAGGCCGCCGGGAAAAAAGCCATGGAACACGGCATGCGCAATCTGGAGGTCCGCTTGAAAGGACCTGGATCCGGACGCGAATCCGCATTGCGCGCCCTGGCCGCAATCGGCTTCAATATCGGCACGGTACAGGATGTAACGCCGATCCCCCACAACGGGTGCCGCCCGCCCAAGCGTCGGCGCGTCTGAACTGACACTGCTTTCGGGAGTACGACTGACAAATGGCTCGTTACCTTGGATCCAAATGCCGAATCTGCCGGCGAGAAGCCACCAAACTCTTCCTGAAAGGTGAAAAGTGCTTCTCCGATAAATGCGCCATCGAGCGCCGTAGTTATATCCCCGGACAGCATGGTCAGAGACGGCGAAAAGTTTCTGATTACGGCATCCACCTGCGCGAGAAACAAAAAATCAAACGTACCTACGGTCTTCTGGAACGGCAGTTTCACAACCTGTTCAAAAAGGCCGAGAACATGCGCGGCGTCACCGGGAACAATCTGCTGACGCTCCTGGAGCGCCGTCTGGATAATGTCGTTTTTCGGCTCGGGTTTTCCGTCTCCCGCAGCGAAGCCAGACAGATTGTGCGTCATCGACAGATCCTGGTTAATGATCGGAAAGTCGATATCCCCTCTCTGCTGGTGAAACCCGGAGATAAAATTGCCATTGTACCCAAGTGCCAGGAGCACCTGCGCATCAAGGCGGCCGTGGAGAAATCCTCTTCCCGGGGTATTCCCTCCTGGCTGGAACTGGATCCAGCGAAAATGACCGGCGTGTTCCGGTCCGTTCCAGATCGAAGCGACCTCCCCGCCGATATCAACGAAAATCTCATCGTTGAGTTGTATTCCAAATAATTTACCTGGGTTCAGGGGAGCTTAGATGCATAGGAACTGGACAGAACTGATAAAACCCCGGACCATCGAACTCGTTGGTGATGGTGATATCACCCAACGAGCCACTCTGATCGCCGAGCCGCTGGAGCGGGGCTTCGGTACGACCCTGGGTAATGCCCTGCGCCGTGTCCTGCTTTCGTCCCTCCAGGGGGCCGCTGTCACTTCGGTTCGGATTGAGGGTGTTTTGCATGAGTTTTCCAGCATCTCGGGTGTCCTGGAAGATGTCACCGAGATTATCCTCAATATCAAAGGTCTGGCGATCAAAATGCAGGGCAATGGCCCCAAGACCATGTACCTCAAGGCCGATGCCGAGGGCGTGGTCACAGCGGCCAGGATTCAATGTGGCTCCGATATCGTCATCCTGAACGCCGATCACCACATCGCCACCCTGAACAAGAGTGGCAAGCTCGATATCGAAATGACCGTTAATGCCGGCAAAGGGTATGTGCGTGCGGCGCAAGGCCGGGAAGATGAACCGACGGCCATCGGTGACATCCCGGTCGATGCCAGCTTCAACCCGGTCAAACGGGTGGCCTATCGCGTCGAGAACGCCCGTGTCGGTCATCAGACCGACCACGACAAACTGGTCATGGAAATCGAGACCAACGGTGTCATCTCTCCCGAAGATGCCTTGGCCCTGGCGGCAAAAATTCTCCAAAATCAGTTGAACCCCTTTATCAACTTCGAAGAGGTTCCGATCAAGGAGTCCAAAGAGGAGGAAAAAGGCCCGCGCTGGAACCCCAATCTGTTCCGCAAGGTCGACGAGCTTGAACTCTCGGTTCGCTCCGCCAATTGCTTGAAAAATGATGATATCGTCTATATCGGCGACTTGGTGCAAAAGACCGAAGCTGAAATGTTGAAAACACCCAATTTCGGTCGTAAGTCCTTGAATGAAATAAAAGAAGTCCTGGAAGAGATGGACCTCCATCTGGGTATGACCCTGGACAACTGGCCGCCCGAGAATATCGAAGATCTCTCCCGGCAATTCGAGGAAGATAACTTCTAGGAAGGTTCCACGCATGAGACACCGCAAATGTGTTCGGAAGTTGAATCGGGATTCCGCTCATCGCAAGTCTTTGATCAGCAACCTGCTGGGTAGTCTTTTTATCCACGAAAGGATCGAGACCACCGATACCAAGGCCAAGGTGCTGAAGAGATATGCCGATCGCATGATCACCCTCGGCAAGCGCGGCGACCTGCATGCCAGGCGTCTGGCATTGAGCACAATCAAAAACCAGGATGCCGTCTATAAGCTCTTCTCCGATCTCGCCGAGCGGAATCGCAATCGACAAGGCGGTTATACGCGGGTGCTCAAAACCCGCTTCCGTTATGGGGACTGCGCGGCCATGTCTCTCATCGAATTGGTTGAGCGTACCAGTGCGGTGACTGATTCCAGCAAGGCGACCGAAGCCAAGTAGTCGATGTTATGATCTCTTCATGATGGGTATCAGCAGGGGTGGGGCAATGTTCCCGCCCTTTTTTTTTGGAGAGAGGGGAGGGGATGGCAGGTCAACCGCCGATTGTCTTGATAACGGATTTTGGGAGTGCCGATCCCTATGTGGGCCAGATCAAGGGGGTTCTCCATCGGCATTGTCCCAATCTGCGCTGCATTGACCTTTATCACGACGTTCCTCCTTTTGCCGTTCATGTTGGAGCATGGATGATGGGTCGGACCATGCGCTACATGCCTTATCCTGCGATCTGGCTCTGTGTAGTAGACCCTGGTGTTGGTGGTCAAAGACGGATTCTCCTGGTCCAATCCGGGGGCATGGTCGCTGTCGGTCCTGACAACGGGCTTCTCGAACCGTTTCTATTGCGTGAGGACTCCCTGGTTTATGCCCTTGATCTTGAGTCTTTCTCTGGGGCCAGTGCGACCTTCCAGGGTCGCGATGTCATGGCGCCCGTGGTGGGGCGACTCCTCGATGGCCTTGAACCCGGACAATTGGGACACCTCATCAGTGATCCGAAGCGTCTGGCGATTCGGGACTGGGAGCAGAGTTCCCAAAATCAATGGGAAACGCGCGTCATGCTCGTCGATCGTTTTGGCAATCTGGTGACGGGATTACCGGCGAGCGAAATTGTCGGCATTCCGGTTGTGGGGTGGCTGGATGGTCAGCCATGCGGCGTCCAGGTCGCCACATTCTCCGACTTGCAGGTCGGTGAAGTGGGTCTGGTGGCCGGTGGTTTTGGTACCATGGAGGTGGTTGTCAATCAGGGGAACGCCGCCGCGCGTTTCCAGGCCGGGATTGGGACCAGGGTCACGCTCAGGCTGAGTGTGGAATAGATCCACTGTCAGGGTTTTTTTACCCCGAGCCAAGCCAGAGACTTGACCCAAGCCAGGAAAGCCGTTACCTTGTCGCCCACTGCACGATCTCGTGTTCCCCGGTAGCTCAGTTGGCAGAGCAAGTGGCTGTTAACCACTGGGTCGCTGGTTCGAGTCCGGCCCGGGGAGCCAAATAAAACAAAGACTTAAGGCCACCATGAGAGTGGCCTTTTTCGTTCATCGCTGCGTCGCTGGTGGATGGGGGGCATGCGGCAAAAGGCTTTCGAGGGCTTGCCGCAGCTCTGTCAAACGGCGGGTGGTATCGTCCCAGTCGCGATTTTTCAGGCTCAGGGTACGGTTTTTTTGATTGAAACGGATATTGCCGCTCCCCTCTTGCAACATCACCAGGATGGCCGACGGTTCAATGTTGGGTTCGGTATGGAAGTGAATGACGCCCCCTTTGGGACCGGCTTCCAGTTTGGTGATTTTCATGATGCGACACAAACCCTTGATGCGCAAAATTTTCAGCAGATTGTCCACCGAGTCGGGCAGGGGACCGAAACGATCAACCAGTTCATTGCGCATATCGAGAATCTCGTCCAGCGTGGCCAGTTGGGCGATGCGTTTGTACATGGAGAGCCGTTGATGCACGTTGGGGATGTAATTCTCCGGAATATATGTCGAAAGATGCAGGTTGATGATGGTGGAGATCTCTTGTGGGGAGTCGGTGGCCTGTTCGCCGGTGGGGTTGGCCTTGAGGGCGGTGATGGCTTCGCGCAGCATCTGGTGATAGAGATCGAAGCCCACTTCGCGAATCTCGCCGGATTGCTCATCACCCAGGATGTTGCCGGCACCCCGGATCTCCAGGTCATGGGTGGCCAGCATGAAACCGGCTCCGAGATCACCAAGATTTTCGATGGCTTCCAGGCGTTTCTGGGCATCGACGGTGAGAGACTGAGGCGGGGGGATCAGGAGATAGGCGTAGGCGCGATGGCGTGAGCGGCCGACCCGTCCGCGCAGCTGATGCAGCTGGCCAAGACCAAATTTGTCCGCCCGATGAATGATGATGGTGTTGGCTGACGGAATATCGACGCCATTTTCAATGATCGTGGTACAGACCAGGACGTTGAACTCCTGGCGGTAGAAGGACATCATGACCCGTTCCAGACGGCTCTCCCGCATTTGGCCGTGGGCGACGCCCACCTTGGCCTCGGGCACCAGTTCGGTGATCGTGGTGGCAGCCTTGTCGATCTCCTGGACCCGGTTGAATAAATAAAAAACCTGCCCGCCCCGATAGATCT
The DNA here is from genome assembly GCA_015229045.1 of Magnetococcales bacterium. The sequence goes on along the minus strand of JADGCJ010000003.1, from coordinate 56,957 downwards.
CCCGGAGAATGGCTTCGCGGACTTTTTGGCGATCAAACTGGGTGACAATGGTGCGGATGGCCAGCCGGTTGGTGGGCGGCGAGGCGATGATGGAGATGTCGCGCACACCCGACATGGCCAGATTCAGGGTGCGGGGGATGGGGGTGGCGGTCAGGGTGAGGATATCCAGGGTGGCCCGCATTTTTTTGATCTGCTCTTTGTGGACCACGCCGAAACGTTGCTCCTCATCGACGATCAACAATCCCAGATCCTTGAAGCGGATATCATCCTGCAACAGACGATGAGTCCCGATGACCACCTCCACATTCCCCTCGGCCAGATCGTGAATGGAGGCCTTCTGCTGGGCCGGGGTGCGAAAACGGGAGAGCAACGCCACGCGCACCGGATAGGGGGCGAGTCGGCGGGAAAAGGTATCGAAGTGTTGTTGTGCCAGGATGGTGGTAGGGACCAGGACGGCCACCTGCTTGCCATCCATGACCGCCCTGAAAGTGGCGCGCAGGGCAACCTCGGTTTTGCCAAAGCCGACGTCGCCGCAGACCAGTCGGTCCATGGGTTTTCTGGATGCCATGTCTTCCAGCACGGTCTGGATCGCCTGGGCCTGGTCGGGGGTCTCTTCAAAGGGAAAAGAGGCGGCGAACTCCTGATACAGAGGGTCCGGAGGTGAGAAGGCAAAACCCTGCTGGGAGGCGCGCAAGGCCTGGAGTTGCACCAGTTCGGAGGCCATCTCCATGATGCGGATTCTGGCCCGTTGGGTGATCTTTTCCCACTTGCCGCTGCCCAGTTTATCCAGGACGGCGTTTTCGCCTCCGGAGTATTTGCCGACCCGGTCGAGGTTTTCTACCGGGACGTAGAGTTTGTCATCATCGGCGTAGAGAATGACCAGAAAATCGTTTTTGATCGGTCCCACCGCAAGGGTGACCAGTCCGCCGAAGCGGCCGATGCCATGGTCGGCGTGGACGACGAGGTCGCCATCGTTGAGCTCCGCGAAACCGGCGATCAGTTGATCCAGATAGCGTTGATCGAGCTGACGGCGCCGGACACGCAGACCAAAAATGGCCTCCTCCGTGATGATGGCCAGACGCAGACGCCGGTGCAGGAAGCAGTCGACGAGATCCCCGACCGCAAGATAGACCGTGCCCGGGGTGGCGTTGAGCATGGCCTCCCAATCAGGGATGTCCTTGACGCGCAGTTTTTTGTCTTCCAGCAACTCGCGCAGGCGCTCTTTTTGGCCGATGGTGCGCACCACCATGCCGACCCGGACGTCCTCGCTCCAGAGCTGGTGCAGATAATCGGCGACCTTTTCCATGACCGGCCTGGTCTCCGCCTCGAAGCCGCGAAAAAACTCCGGGATCAACTCAAAGCCGAAGCTGAGGTGGTGATGCTCCGTCGGTTGATCGCCATGGCGCAGGGTCAGGACCGGAAAGCGGGCGAAAAGACCCGGCAACGCCTCCGGTGGCAGGTAGAACAGGTGTGCGGGAATGCAGGGGTGTCTTTCTTCCTGGGCCATGGAAAAACGTTCCATGATCTCCCTGTGGCGTTCGTTGACCAAAGAGTCGAACTCGGGGTCGAGAAAAAAGAGGGTTCCTTCCGGCAGGTAGTCGAAGAGCGTGGCCGTTTTGTCGTAGAACAGGGGCAGATACTGTTCCATGCCCGGATAGGGGATGGCTTGTGAAATCTGGCGATAGATTTCATGATCGGCGGCACCGACACCAAAGTGGCTGCGATATTGGGTGCGAAAGTGGCTGATGGTCTCTTCGTTGAGGATCACCTCCCGGACGGGCAGGGCGCGGATGCGGGGAATGTCGTCGGTCGAACGTTGCGTCACCGGATCGAAAAGGCGCATCGTTTCGACGGTGTCGCCAAACAGTTCGATACGCACCGCCTCTTCGTGACCGGGGGGGTGAAAGTCCAGGATGCCGCCACGCACGGCAAACTCTCCGGCTTCGGCGACCTGGGATGCGGTTCGATAACCGGCCTCGGTCAAAAAGGTCCGAAAGGAGGGAAGATCGATCCGGTCCCCCACCGCAATGGTAAACCCATGCGTGGCCAAAACGGACGCCGGAATCAAGCGTTGCAGGAGGGCATTGACCGTGGTGATGACAATACCGGATCTGTCGCCATCCTCATCGCCGATCTGAACGGGCCCGAGACCACACAGTTGGGTCAGGCGGTACAGAGAGGCGATGCGCTCCCCAACCAGCGGACCAAACGGGGAGAGGGGTTCAAAGGGGAGGATCTCCCAGGCCGGAAACAGAAGAAGTTCCGGTGAAGGGATGGCTTTTTGCAGGAAAAAGAGCAACTCCCTGTAGACAGTCTCCGCCCGGGTGGCAGAGTTGACGATCAAAACCAAAGGTTTTTTCTGGCTGCGTGCCAGGAGGGATGCCACCCACGACAACGAACTGCCGGAAAGACCGGACAGCCCGGGAAACGGGGGCGGTTTTTTTTCCAGAAGCGGCTGGATGATGTCCCAAAACAGTCTGGAGAGGTCTGCGGGCTTCATGCCGGGGTTGGTCTGTCAGGTGGAGTGTTGGTAAGAACCCTGCTATTGCAACCTCTTCAGATAGGCGATCAGGTCGCGGCGATTGGCCGGATCTTCGATGCCGTCGAAGGAGATCTGGTTTTCGATCCGGTGTTCGGACATGCGAACGTTGGGGATGAACTGCTGGGGATTGGTCAGAAAACGGTTTAAATTATCCTCGGTCCAGATGAAGGGGTGTTCCTGGGTATGTTTCATGAAGGCCTGGCTGTATTTGTAGCCCTGGGCGGCGCCAACAGGCCGATTGACGATGCCCCACAGAAAGGGGCCCTTTTCATTCTTTTTTTCCGGGGTGACATCGTGGCAGACGCCGCAGTGATTTTCCACCAGCCGCCGTCCGACCATGACATCGCCATGCAAACGCCAAAAGATGATGGCCACAATGGTTCCCAAAGCGACCAAAAGCATGGCAAAGGTCGTGGGTTTGATCAAATTATCCATGACTCAGGGTTGCCTCCACACCAGACCCATCACGTCAAAAGCACGATCCCGCCAATCTAGTCCATTTTTTCACCAATGCAATCCCTTTTTTGGATTTTTCGCCGCGTTGCCAGGCTTGCCTGCGATTAAAACACCAGTTCCAGCAGTGTCAGGTCATCGGACTGGGGGCCGGATTGGTATTGTCGTACCTCATCGAGGATGCTCTGGAGGGGGTGCGCTTCTTGCAGGATACGGCTCAAGGAGTTGCGCAGGTTGTCGATACCCAACATGTCGCCCTGGCTGTTCCGGGCCTCGACCAATCCGTCGGAAAACACATAAACCCGATCCGTTTCCATGATATCGGCAACTTGTGACACAGTTTCGAGTTCATGCTCCGGGAGTATTCCCAGGGGGATATGATTGGCTGCATAGGCGCGATAAAACTCTCCCTGACGAAAATGCAGCAGCTCCGGTATGCCACAATTCCATATCGTCAGTCGTCTTTGGCCTGGATCATAGGCGAAAAAGGCGGCTGCCAAATACAATTGCTTGGGCAGCTTGCGGTGCAATTTGGCATTGATCTCGGCCAGAATGGCGAGAGGGGAAAAATTTTTGTGAGTCATGGTGTGGAAGATATCCGCAACCATGGGGCTTCCCAGGGCCGAGGGGAGTCCATGTCCGGTAAAATCGCCCAGCATGTAGTACCGGACACCATCGGGACATGTGGCAGAGTATAAAAAATCCCCGGCAATTCTCTCCATGGGTATGGAAAGCCAATTGCCGCCTTCATGATCGAACACTGTTGTCTGATTGATCCTCTCCAGGGTTCTTTCGACAATGTCCCGTTCGTAGGCCAATTGATCCCGGTGAGTTCTGAGGCTCTCCATGGCAACCACCACCTCTTTTCGACTTTTGACCAGGTCAATCAGAGTTTGCTGATTGCGCCGGTAAAAGTCGGTGATGAAACCGATCATCAGCAGGATCGCCGTCAGAGAGAAACCCAGGGTCAGATTGCGATCAAAACGCACCTGGGAAAGCCTGGCCGCGAGCATGTCATGCAGTTTTCCGTATAGATGACGGTGGCAGGTCATGTTCTTGTCAATCACATCCGTCACGATGGAATAAAAATATTTGGGATCTGTATTGATCAAACGTTCCGATAACAGAAGACGACTGAAATTAAGGATGATGACCAGGTTCGGTTCGACCCCCTTGTTGAAACACAGCACCTCTGGCTGAGAAAAGGGTGGCTCCCTTTCGAGAAAACGCTGGATATCTTTGATCCTTTCGAGACTGTGGTCGACACCACCCAATACCTCCCCGGTTCTGACCAGGTCAGAGGTTAAAAATTCTCCCGAGGCCAACATGGAGGCCACCGTCGCACGCAGACGTCCCACCGATTCTCCCAGCTCCGGATAGTATCTTAAAAACAGACTCTTCAAGTTATAGATGGTTGCATCCGCGTCAAAAAACAGGTGTGTGTGAAAGGCTGTACTCCGAATGATATCCTGAATCCTGCTGATCAATTGTGTGTGGATGTCGAACAAATGTCTTGGCGATGACGAATATCCATCAGGGTTGAAATCACGCCTGATGACAGATCTCAAATCATGGAAGTCTTCGGGTGAGGATGATCGATTGCTGTCATCGAGTGTCCTTGCCAATATTCCGAATTGACTGTTGACGTCATTTCTGGATGTGTCATTTCTTTCATATGAATAAATCTGGGCAAGACCGCGCACCCTTTGCATGTGAAGCACAACCTCATGCAAAGTCATGATTTCTTCAAGAGCAGACATCTCTGTTCTTGTCAAATCCATGTCCTGGTTCAGGTTGGATATATCATGATAAACGGAAACGATTATAAAAAGTGTTGGAACAAGTGTTGCGACAAGATACCGTACAAGGGGAATCCCTGCCGACAATCTTTTCACGGTCAGTTCCTTTGAGTGGGGGGCTCTTTGTTCTCCCGGGGGAGGTGGAAGGTCGCTCGTTGCGAGCGGAAAACTCCTTCGGAGTGACCCGGGAGACCTTTGCCCGTCGTTTCCTAATGGCTGGTTCCCTCGGAGCGGGTTATCTTGTTGTAGATATTGTATTTCCCTGAGGGTTTGCGCATGGGGAGACGTTTGACCTCCTGCAAGGTCTTGGCGTCATAGACGATCAGGGCGCCATCCTCTTCCCAAATGGACAGAAGGGCCAGACGACCGTCGCGTGTGAACTCCACATGACGGGCACTCTTGCCCGGAACCGGACGCAGGGTGGCGACGATCTCCAGGCTCTGCTTGTCAAGCACATGGACCAGATCCTTGTTGGGACCGGAGGAGACATCCACCCAGGCATAGGGGGTATTTTCATGGCTGCGCATAAAAAATCCGGGGCCCTGGGTGGGAATTTTTTTGATCACCTGCCAGTTGGTCATGTCGATGACCGTCACCACAGCTTCGGCGAGGTTGGGGGTGGCAAGGACCAGGGTGCCGTCCCGCCGCCAGGTAATGCCCGATCCCAAATGGGGCAGCCCGGGCAAATCAAGCCGATGGGTACGTCGTCCAATGTCCAGATTGACCACCTGACCCGAATTCCCCCCCCGGGTGGCACCAATCAGGTTGCTGTAGGTGGGGTCGAAAAAGAAATCATCCAGATAATCATCGACCCGGATACGTCGTATTGGAAAAGGTTCCCTGGCTACAGGCAGAGCCTCGCCGGAGTCGACACGGTAGTCATGCACCAGGGCGTTGACGACGGGTTTGGCCTTGTCGTTGTAGGGGATCTCCCACACTTCGGGCAAATCCTTCAAGGCGGCGACAAAGGTGTGTCGCGGAGGGGCATCATAGACGGCACTCACCCGCGAACTGGTTCCTGTCAGCGGATCCCGGACCGGGATGATCTTGCGCAAGGAGAGGTCTTCGGCGGCGAGGGCCACCAGGGTATGGGGCAGATAGTTGGCCACCATGACCGTTTGCCCCTCGTCGGAAATGGCCAGATTGCGGGCGTTGATGCCAACCCGTACCTCGGCCACCATCTTCAGATTGTAAAGATCATATTTGCTGATCCAACCATCGCGCGAGGCAAAATAGACAAAACGCCCCTCCGGAGAAAATTTGGGTCCGCCATGCAGGTTGAAGCGGGAGGGAAAACGCACCAAAGGCTCCAGGCGATCACCATCGAGAATGGTGACATGATGGTCTCCCAACTCCACGACGACAAAGAGGTTCAGAGGGTCAGCCGCAAAGATCGGGCGGGCGGGCAGATCCTTGCTCGCCACATAAACGACGTGACTCTGCCGGATGGCCGCCTCATCCCAGACGAGGGGGCGTTGCGGGGGCTGATAGATATGGTTGACCAGGGCATCGATCTGCTGCTTGCCAAGAACGTGATCAAACCCCGGCATCTGGGTCGCCGGACGTCCACGACCGATCACTTGCACGGCTTGCGCCCGGGGCAGACGTTGCAAATTTTCCGGAAAGAGCGCAGGCCCCTGGCCGCCCAGTCGTTCGGGATGGTGGCATGTGGCACAATGCTTTTGGTACAAGGCATGGGCGTCCACCTCTGCGGCGGCAGCGGGAGGATCGTCGGCAAGGGAGGTCGTTACTGGAAAGAGCGACCCGAAGAGGGCCAGCCATAAAAGAGTGCGTTTCATGCCATCCCTTCCTGCAAGCCGATTTCGTGGTCAGTGAGGTAACAGCCAGGGTCTGCCGCCCAGGGATTGCCGGTGGCCTGAAAAGCGCGTACCCGGGTGTTGCCTCCACAAAGGGCCAAATGGTGACACTGGCCACAACGTCCCTGGAGGGGGCGCGGTCGCTGACGCAAACCGCGCAGCAAGGGATCCGGGTTGGCCGCCGACCATATTTGGGAAAAAGGGGCGATGCGGACATTGCCCAGGGTGTGGTGCCACCAGAAAATATCCGGATGGACGTTGCCCCGGTTGTCAATGTTGGCAATACCGACGCCGGACGCATTGCCACCCCAACGCCGCAACATGGCTTCGGCAGCGACAGCCTTGGTGGGCAGGTGGATGCGAATCCAGGCCAGGAGAAAGGGTCCGTCGGCATCATTGTTGCCGCTGACAAACTCGCGGGGGGATCCTTGTCGCAGATCGGCCAGAGCGGTTTGAAAAATATCAGTCATGATGGCGCGGGTGGTGACCTGCGTCGGGGCCATTTGCCGATTGGCCTGGCCACGTCCGGCATGGTTCAAATGGGAAAGATAGATCCGTTCCACCCCTTCATCGGCTGCCAGGGCAAGAAGAGCGGAAAAATCCTCGGCATTTTTTTCAGTCAGGGTAAAACGCAACCCCGCCTTGATCCCCTGCTCCCGACAGGCCCGCAAACCGGCCAGGGCCTGATCGAATGCCCCGCTGTCACCGCGCATATGGTCGTTTTGTGCGCGCAGACCGTCGAGGCTGATGCCGACATAGTCAAACCCCACTTGCGCCAGGCGTGCCGCCAGGGCAGGCGTCAGCAGGGTGCCGTTCGAGGAGAGACCCAGGTAAAACCCCAGGGCTTTCGCCTCCCGGGCAAGGTCAAACAGATCAAACCGCAGCAAAGGCTCGCCGCCGGAGAGAATCAGGGCCGGGACACGACACTCCTTCAGATCGATGAGAAGATCCAGTGCCTCGCGCGTCGTCAACTCGTCGCTGAACGACCGATCCGAGGCGGCGGCGTAGCAATGCAGACAATGCAGGTTGCAGCGTCGGGTCAGATTCCATACAACCACGGGTCCGGGTGGCTGCCCGGGACGAGCCGATGTCGCTGGGGGGGGTGTCGGGGCCGTCTGGCAGTCCGTCTCCCCGGGTGCTGCCTCCAACTGGCGAAGAATCTGGGTGATTCTCAGCACGGCAGGCTCTCCGGAGAGGGGGCCGGGGCAGAATCCGGCAGACGCAGACCATTTTTTTTCAGGATGCGGGTGCTGAACAGCACATCGCTGGCACGGGACTCCTGACCAAGAATGGCGGCGATGCGCAACCTTTTCTCGTCCACCTCGGCCCTCGTGCGACCGTGGACCATGGCAAACAGGTTGTAAGGCCACTCGGGCAGGCGGCGGGGACGCTGGTAGCAGTGGGTGACGCACTCCAGATCGCCAACCCTGGCACCCAGGAACGCCATGCGCTCTTCGGGGACATCCCAAACGGTCATGCCGTTCATGCGCAGACCCAGTCCATAGTGGTTGGGAATGATTCCCAGACGACGGATCACACCAGCGGTACGCATGACGTGCATGCGCTCCATCACCTCCCGGGGCGGCAGACCGATCCGCTCTGCCACCACATGATAGGGTTGGGGGTGCAGGGGCAGACCGGCCTGGGTTGCCAGGACAATGGCCCGATCCGCAGATGCCGAGACATAGGGGGCATAGCGTCCGCCATCCTGGCCGCGTTGAGGGGGCTTCTCCCGGGCGGTGTGGATGCCCTCACTCCCCAGGGCGACCCGAAAGCCGATGTGAAACTCCCTCTCCTTGGGAAAGTTGAACACCGGCAGAGCAGTCCGGGCGGCGATGAGATCCAGAATATGGATTTGGGCGGCGATGGATTCGGTGGCCAGGACAAACCACATGTTCAAGGTGTGTTGCCGCTGATAATTATGCGCCACCTCCGGCAGGGCATTGACCTGTGCGGCCACCTCGGCAAACCGCGCCTCCGGTATGCTCATGGCGGCCAGCGTCACCGCGCCCCCCATACGCTCGACGTTGTAGAGGGGACCGAAGCGGGAGATCATTTTTTTTTGCAGCATCTGTTCCAGGCAAGCGATCAAACGGGCTGCGTTGGTTTGCAGTTGATCGGCGAGCAGGGCGAAAGGGGTCGCCTGGAGGGGAAAGCCATCCTGCATCGTGTGGAGGATCGCCTGTTCCAGGGGGGAGAGCAGGGCAGGGGTACCGGCTGCGACAACGGGCGTGGCTGGCAAACGACTCATCTCCCAGGCCCTGCCGCCTCTTGGGGGTGTGGCATGTAGTACGCCCCGCGTTGTTTGAAACGCCTCTGGCTGAAAAGAATTTTGTGCGGAAAGGGACGCAAGCCGCATTCGGCCACCAGATGGGTCACCTGTTCGAGGACTTCGTAACGTTGGCGACCGTGGATCATGCAGTAAAGGTTGTAAGGCCACTGCGGAACGACCCGCTGGCGCTGGTAGCAGAGGTGGACAAAGGGAAAAGTCCGGATTTTGTCGCCCAATTCGGGAACCTGGGGATCGGGCACGTCCCATACCACCATGGCATTGGCCTGATAGCCAAGTTCATGGTGGCGAACCACAATGCCCATCCTCTTGATGACGCCGAGCCGTTGCAGCTCGGCCAGATCGGCGATCACCTCCTCTTCGCTGCGGCCGATGGCCTGGCCAATTTCCTGAAAGGGGTGAGGGGCGATGGGAAAACCACCCTGGATGGCCTGGATCAGGCGACGTTGTTGCTCGTTGAGGAGAGAGATATCGGGCATGGCTTGACAAGTCATCGATGGCTGGAGAGGGGAAAACCAAGATCGACGTGGAAATTCTTGACCATGGGCATGGCATGCACCGCCAATCCGGTCGCACGACCGATCCGGTCCAAGGTGGCGGCCAACTGCTGCGGCGAAGAGGCGGTGATGACAAACCAGAGGTTCAAGGCATCCTCACGGGCATAGTTGTGATTGACCTCCGGCAGGCTGTTGACCATGCCGGCCACCTCTTCCAGACGGTGTGCTGGCACAGCCATGGCCGCCAGGGTGCTGACGCCGGCGCGCCCCGGTTGCAAGACCACACCGACCCGGCTGACCACCTTCCGTTCCTTCAGATGGCGCAACCGTTCCAGGACCACCTCCTCACTCACTCCCAGCCGTTTTGCCATCTCGGCATAGGGTCGGCTGGAGAGGGGAAAATCCTTCTGGAAGGCATCGAGCAGGCTTCGGTCCAGAGAGGTCAGGGCGTCGTTCTGGTCAACGGCCAGGGCAGACGCCTCCGGATGGGGAGGATGCGTTGTTCCTTGGGCCTTGCCCCTCTGTTTTGGGCCTGGGCCTGTCAATGGGGTCCGGGGGGCGGGCTCCCTGACAGGTCCAGGACAGAGTCCTGGTGGGGTTTGGGGCGCAGCCCCAATAAAATCCTTCATGTCACCGCCTTTTTCTCGATCACAAAGAACGACGTGTTCCAAAAATAGACGCGGTTGAGCCATCAGAAGCCGATTCGGTTGCCGCGAGCCGTCATAAAGATGCCACTGGGTTTGTCTGCCGACAGCGCTGCCAGGCGGGTAAAGGTCTCCGTGTCATAGAGTTCAATCCTGTCCGCATCGCGCAGGGAGACCCAGACCGCATCGCCGCGCGGGGTGAACTCCATGTGCATCACCCCTTTGCCGGGAACCAGGGTTTTGACGACGGAGAGGGTCGGTACATCGATGACCTGGATGGTATCATTATCAGGGTGGGCAAAGTTGACCCAGACTTGACGGCCATCGGGGCGGGCCATGACGAAGACCGGCTGCCCATGGACAGGGATTTTTGCCTTTTCAAGCCACTCCCGGGTCTCGGCGACGAGAACTTCGTGGTGACCGATGGCGGGCAGAAAGGCCATCCCCGCCGCCATGGCCCAGCCGCGCAGATGGGGCATCTTGTAGACGGGGAGTTTCTCTGCACCTTGGCCATAACCGCTCAGGATGCGGCGCACCCCTTTGTCGGGTTGCCACAGATCAAGCAAGGCAAGACCCTCCTCGCCAAACAGACCGGCAATGTAATAGCGTCCATCGCCGGTGATCAGGCCATCGTAGGGTTGACGACCGATATTGGTCAACCTGGTCAGGAGGGGTGCCGCAGGGGTGTGCAGATCGGCGATCCAGATCTCATCGGCATCATAGAGGCTGAAGACGAAGCGCTGTCCCGGGGCGTCGGTGATGCCGACCACCTTGGAGCGTTTGCCGTTGGATCCCAGGGCCGGAATGTCGGCGACGGGGGCGAGATCGCTGGTCGAAAATATCTTGACGCCACCGGGTTCATAATTGGCAACCGCCACCAGCCGCCCATCCTGGGAGATGGCCCCGCCGATGCTGTTGCCGGCCTGCACCACCCGGTGGGTGATCTGGCTGGTCAGCAGATCGACCCGACTCAAGCCGCCATCGCGTCCGAAGATGAAGGCATAACGCCCATCGCGGGAGTAGACCAGCGAGGCGTGGGAGAGATCCCCCAGACCTGTGACACGACTGATGGACGTATTGCCGGAGGTCTCGATGATCTGCACACTGCCAGTGGCCCGCTCGATCACCACGGCCAGATTGCCGGTACCACGCAGCGTGGCGCACCCCGTCAGGGCAACAAGAGATAAACCACCCAGCAATGATGGCCAAAATGCACGATTCAGGGGCCTCACGGTGCCTGTTCTCCTCGCTTCAGCCGTTCTGCCAACCAGCGTATGTCTGTTGGCGATAAAAGCGGACCCCACGGGGGCATGGCGTTCAACGGGCGACCCAGGGTTATGGTCTCCACGAGCCATTCAGGGGATTGCCCCGCCAAGGCTTCCGGGGTCAGAGGCGGTCCCAGCCCTCCCCGCAAGGTCATGCCGTGACAGGAGCCACAATCCTGTTTGAGAAGGTTTTCCAACTCGGCGTGGCGCACAGACGCAGGATCGGCGGCGATGATCTCCGGAAAAGGCCACGCCAGCAACAAAAACATGACGACCTGTAGCAGAAAAAATCGCTGTTTTTGCAAATTTTTTCCTTTGCAGATTGCAATTTGGCGCATCCCGCCACTTCGACAAGGACGGGATGCGCCATCTCGAGCAGTCAACAGCCTACCTGATCACAGTGAAAATCGCACAGCGATTCTCGCGATCGGGAGGGTGGAGGGGAGTTTCCCCCACCCGTGCGACGTTATCAGTAGATATCGCGCATTGTATTGAAGACGTTAAACTTGCCGGTCGGGGTGATCAATCTTGGATCGGTGATCACTTTTTTCAGCTTGCGTGTTTTGTCATCCAACACGACGATGGCGGATTTTTCGGCCTTGCCATTCCAGACCGAGAACCACACTTCGCTGCCATCCTTGTTGTATTCAGGCTGCACGACGCGTTTGACTCCTGGTCCCAGATCCCCGGCCATCTTGGCGATGGGAATCACCTGGAAAGGCTTGTCCAGATGGTCCAGATCATAAACAGCGATGGATTGCGATGTATCCGCATCCGGATTCAGCGGGGTGTCCACCCAAAGGTTTTTCGATTTATTGTGGGTCTTGATGAACAGGGATCCGCCCCCCTGTCCCTTGATGGTGCGCACGACCTTCCAGGCATTCGCGGGGTGTTTTACCGGATCGGTACCGATCAGGACGATGGTATCGTCGCCAAGATGGCTGGTGGCCCAGACCGGACCGAACTGGGGATCGACAAAGTTGGCGCCACGACCCGGATGGGGAATGCCGCCCACATCGACCAGTTTGACCAGTTTGCGCTCCTTGGAGTCGATCACCGCGATCTTGTTGGACTTGTTGGCGGCGGTCATGAAATAGCGCAGGGTGGAATCCCAACCGCCGTCGTGCAGGAAGGGAGCCGCATCGACCGTGGTGATACCCATATTGTTCAGGTCCGAGTAGTCAACCAGCAGCACCTTGCCGGTCTCTTTGACATTGATGATGAAATCCGGATGTTGGTGGGAAGCGACAATGGCGGCCACACGAGGCTCGGGGTGATACTCCTGGGTATCGACCGTGGTGCCACGGGTCGAAACAATCTTGACGGGTTCCAGCGTGTCGCCATTCATGATGACAAACTGGGGTGGCCAATAAGAGCCACCGATGGCCAACTTGTCTTCCCACCCTTTGAACTTGGAGGTTTCGACGGAGCGTCCCTCCATGCCAATCTTGATTTCGGCCACGGTTTCCGGTTTTTCCATCCACAGGTCGATCAGATTGATTTTCGAGTCGCGACCAATGACATAGAGATAACGTCCGGACTCGGACATCCGGGAGATGTGGACGGCATAGCCGGTCTTGACGATATTGACGATCTCCTTGGAGTTGCCATCGATCAGGGCGATCTCTCCGGAGTCACGCAGCGTGACCGAGAAGAGATTTTCCAGATCGAGCTTGTTCATCTTCGCCTTGGGGCGGTCCTTGGGTTGAATCTTGACGCTCCAGGTGGCCTTGATCTCCTTCATGCCGAACTCAGGCGGCTGTGGCGGGGGCTGTTGCAGGTAGCTGGTCAGAAGCGCGATCTGCTCCTTGGTTAGCGTCTCACCCCAGTTGGGCATGCCGTTCGGGGAACCGTAGGTAATGAAATTGGAGAGATAATCATTGCCGTGTTGCTGGGTGATATCCGGGGTCAGGGGTTTTCCGGTAGCTCCCTTGCGCAACACGCCATGGCAACCGGCACAACGCTCAAAATAAATCTGTTTGGCAGTATCGAAATCTTTTTCGCTCATGGGTGGGGGTGGGGCACCTGCCTGGCTGGAAGCAGCGGCAAGGGTCAAGGCAAAAAATCCTGCCAGGGCCATCATGGTTCGCCCAAGAGAGGTCACTTTATTCATCTTTCGACTCCAGGTGGATGGGGTAGCGTTGACAAAGTGACATGAGTCTATATGAGGCAATTTGAAGTGAATTGACTCAAGTCAATAAATTAAAAGATTTTCGTAACTATTCAGCACCCCCTCAAGAAAGGCCTGGACATGAAAGCCTTTGTCAGGGCTTCGCCCCAAACCCCACCAGGACTCTGTCCTGGACCTGTCCGGTCGCCAGCCCCCAGCCCCCAGCCCCCTGGGCCCCGATTCGTTGCCGGGTGCTGAATAGCTACAAATTTTCGTGGAAAAGCGCTGCATGGTGAGGCGGACCCCACTGTTCTTCACAATCTCTTCACAATCTCTTCACAATCTCTTCACAATCTCTTCACAATCTCTTCACAATCTCTT
>JADGCJ010000003.1:0-43063 GCA_015229045.1 Magnetococcales bacterium | reverse complement strand
TCTTCACAATTTGTCTGTAATGTTCACCCGTAATGCAATTTGTTCTTGAAAATCTATATAACTGATTGTGAAATTCATTTTTGCACAATTCATCACCTGTTCCTGCATAATTCTTGCACAATTTATGCACAATGTTTTGTGGGTATGCTTCCATGAACAACAATATATCGATCTCACCCATACCGTTTGTTGATATTTTTTCGGGAAAGATCAATTTAGATGTTGCAATGACGAGAGCGTGTTGTGTACAGTGCCCGCCGGATACGGTATGATGGCGTCGATATTGATTCGCATCATACCGATAAAGAGCCTCTCGCTGTGCCTTGCCCCCCATTCGTGGCAAGAAGAGCTTTGCAAGAGGCCCCCCTTTCTTTTTTTCGGAGGATGCACAGGATGACTCGGAAATATGGGATGAAAATTTTGTTCCTCAGCGCGATGCTTGGATCGATGGCGGGCCAGACAGCCCACGCGGCCGCCCAATTTACGTCGGGTGTACTCGCGTCGTCCACGCTTTCGTCATCGGGCGCACTTCAGCTTGGGGCGTCCACAGGGGCAACGACCCTGACGATCAACAGCAAAACCATGAAAGTCTACACGGTGTCAACTGACGGAACACCGTATTACAGCGGCACCAGCGGTGGTATCACCTACAATGTCAACAGCAGTGGCGTGATTACCAACAGCAACTCCGCTGCTGTCACTGGCACCGCAGGATTTCCAACGTGGAACTTCAACCATACCCCGGCCGCTGTCGCACACACATATTACATTCCCACAACGCCCGTCCTCTCCTCCAGCTTCACCCCCCTGGGGTTGTCTGACGATTTCGGCGTGGCTTTGGATGGAATTCCCTTCGACCCCCTGACCAGCACATGCGGGACAACGAGCCAGGCCACCGCGAATAAATGCTCCTATCGCCTGGAGGGAAGGCTGCAGGTAACGCCAAGCACACCAAGCAGTTCCTACACAACCCTGCGGTTGGGTTTTGATGTGCACAACGGTCACTCCCAATCAAATCCCAACGCCTACCACTATCACGGTATACCGTGCGGTATCGTTGCATCGGCAGGTGCTTCACCTCTTATCGCCTGCAATCCGATGAGCACCTCGAACACCTGGAGCAACTTGCCAAGCACGCCGGTTGTTGTCGGTTACGCCCGAGACGGCTATCCGATGGTCGTGCAGAACGGTGTTTATTCGAGTTATTCGGTGGTAACGTCCGCGAGCTCAGGTCGCACGGTGGCTGTCAGTACCTCCTACCCCCTCGGGAGCTTTTCTGCGGATATGACCACCCTGGGAACTACCGGAACCAGCTTTACGGCGACCAACCTCCCGACCAACACGGTTTTGGGAGATTTCAAGTATACGGGACCAAGTGGTTATGGAACATCCACCTCAGCCCTGGGACGCTGTAACGAAGCCCCCAATACCACCTCCACCATCAAGACGTTGGATGGCCAACAAGCAGCCTATGTGTACTATGTCACGCCCAATTTTCCCATGATCCCCAGATGTCTGATCGGCAATACCGACGGGCCAACCACCACCACCCAGGGCTTCTACCACTATAGCGCCAACAGCTCGGATTGAGAGGGTATCACGCGCCCTTGACTCTGCAAGATCCCGGGTCTGGCAAGCCCGGCCCGGGATCGGAACATGGCTCATTCCAATTTGAGGCAGCAAGAAGGAGGTAACGAGACAGCAAGTGTCGGGTACGGCAAAGAGCCGACAAATCTGGAGCAAAAACCGGCTGTTGCCATCGTTGCGCAGCTGCATGGAGGCAGTAGCGAAGGGGGATGTATTGCAAAGTGGACGCAACTCAATGGAAGGTAAAGGTCTGCGCCGTGTCATCAAAACCAATGACCAGGAGTTGCCCGGCTTGCAGCTCCTGTTGCTGGCTGACCTGAAACTCGAAACCCGGCGTGGCCACGCTGTCGTCCATGCGCACGGTCAAGAGGTGGTTGCCGGATGGTACAGGAAATTTGGCGTAAACAAACGCAGAGCCATCGTCGTGCAAGCCCGGTGGCGGGAAAGTGGAACGGGCCAGAACTTTCCCATCCATTTCCAACTCCACGATGACAGGGGAGCGCTCACGGGAGCATAGCATGGGTGTGCGCATGTTGGGTGGCAGGTTTTGCAACTCTTCCGGGGTCCGTTTCCGACAGGGTTCACGCAAGGCGGCGGTGTGCTTGAAGGCCAAACGCAACTCGGCATCGCCTTTCTTCAGGTAATGGTAGGCCGGTGAGGTGGAAAAATAGTAGATCACCCAACAGAAAAGACCATAGGCAACCGCCTGGAACAGGTAGGATCCCATGCGCCTCATGACGCCATCTCCTGGTCGGCGGCGAGAGGTCGGCGAATGCTCTCTGCCAGCATGTCGGCGCGGAATCGGGCAATGCGGTTGGCGAGGGTGATGTGTTCCTCCTGCCCGGCCCAAGACACCAGGATACGGCTGCGGTCGGTGCGGGTGAAAAGTTTGGGATCCCGTTGGCCCGCCAGACGCTCTTCCACCAGCTTGTTGCCGAGCCGGTAGTAGCAATCGCCGGAGCGACAACCCGTTACAACGACACCATCGGCTCCCTGGTGCAGGGCATAATCGAGGAATGAGGGCGGGAGCATGCCAATGCAGGGCAGACTGATCACCTCAATGCCGGGGGCAATCAGCAACTCCAGGCGAGCGGCATGGTCGCAGCCAAAAACGAGGATACGCCCCTGCTCTCTCTCCATATTGGCAACGGCCGCGTTGGTTTTATTGCGCAGTTCGTCCACAGTGAACAGCGGCAGATGAATGCCGATAAGCAAATCGGAGTTGGCTTGCCGATAAGGATTGGAAGCACCACAAGCACCCACGCAAATGCCGCAGGCGGTGCAAAGAGCCGGATCCACTGTCGACTGGAGCAAAAACTGGCCTTTGCCATCGCTGCGTGGCTGCATGGAGGCAGCACCAAAGGGACAATCCCGGGCACAACCACCACACCCATTGCAGGTTTCCAGATTGACGACTGCCGCCGGCTGGGCCTTCCTGGGCGGCAACCACGGAAGCAGGATCAACAGCAGCGTCGTGCCGACAGAGACTCCCCATGCCCAGCCGGGGCCGTATTTGTCCATGAAGGGGTAAATGTTCAAGTAAAACCAATCCAGGTGCAGTTCGGTCGGGGCGACAACCTGGCTGGCAGGCCCATGGCTCACGGCGGGCTTGAGCAGGGAGAGGAGCAAAAGTCCCCCCAGACTGCCCATGGAGAGACCAAACGGAGCTGTCAACGCCACCTGGTTGATGCGGCTGACATGAATCCACAGCATGAATACCATGCCGATCGGAAACGCCAGCAGGTGCAAAAAAGACATGAGAGTGAAAAAACGATCCGAAACATCGCTGCCGATAAAATTGAGGACCATCGAACCAAGCGTTATCGGCAGCGCATCGATCAATTCGGCAGTGGCCACGGCAATATACATGGCCATTTGGTCCCAAACCAGCCAATAGCCGGTGATGCCCAGGATCACGGCCAGCCAGAGGGTCGGTACGCCGGTAAACCAGGAAAACCAGCGCACATCACGGTAACGGTCCCGGAAAAACTCCCGGAACATATGGACAAAGATGGTGATAATGGCAGCATCCGAGGCATAACGATGCAGGGAGCGCATGATGCCACCCAGCCACCACGGATCGTGGGTCATGTTCTCCACCGACAGGAAGGCACGCCCCACGCTGGTTTCAAACAGGATAAAGACGTACAACCCACTGACGAGGACCACCCAGAAAAAGAAAAAAGTCAAAGAACCCAGATGGTAAAACGGGTTCCATCGGTTGCCGAAGCCCCGGTTGAATCCCTGTTCGACTGCCCCGTAAAGCGTGTTACCCAGTTTGTGGATGATGGCCAAGAAACCCTCCATGCCCGTTCTTTAGTGCGGGGATCGGGGCGATGCCCCAAAGCAGATCTACAATTTATTGCGCAGGCCACGACTGCGGCGAAGTTCACGTATTAAAAGAAAAAACCCTCCCAGGATGATGGAACCCCCAATCAGCATACCCACAAACAGCGAGGGATCAAACCGATAGACATCCCGCTTGGGATCATAAACCGTGCAAAAGAGCCGCACCTGCCGCGTCAGTCCGGCCAGCAAGCTCTCCTGTGGCGCTGGCCGCCCGAGGATCAACTCCTTGAGTGGCGCCACGAGGAGGGGAACTTCAAAAACATCCCCATAGACCTGCCGATAGATCTTTCCCTGGGCATCGACAATGGTGGCCTGGGTCATGTGGTCAAACCCGCGCGTCGAACGCATGTAAGTGAAGCCAAGCTGTCGGGTCAGGCTCTCCAGGGTTGGAGCATCGGAGCTGAGAAATTTCCACGAGCCGGATGTGATCCCTTGCCGCCTGGCAAAGGCCGCCATGGTGGAGGGCGTATCGAACGCCGGATCGAAGCCGATGGTGACAACGTTGAAGCTGGTTTCACCCAGGGCAGAGCGGGCCTTTTCAACCACCTCGGACAGAAATCGCGTGGTGACCAGACAGGATGTCGAGCAACTGGTGAAAATCAGGCTGATCACCAGGGGCTTGCCGAGAAAATCCCCCAAAGTGACACGACGCCCCTCTTGATCAAGAAAGGGCAGGGGATCGAGTTTGTTGCCCAGTACCGCCTGACTGATACGGATGGCCACATCGTTGTCAGGCAGCGTCCTTTCATCGGTCCACCCCTCGGATAGGCAAACAACGAAAACAAACAGGCCAATACACCACGCACGACCAGCAAAAACAGGCATCTCAACTCCGCAACAAGGGATCCAGGCAGGCGCCTCCCAAAAAAAGCGCCAATTGCTGAATGGAAGCAAAAAAGTTGGCCCTGGCAGCCAGGGGAACGGGGTTGCGGACCAGGAGAATGCTTCGGTACAGAAACAAACCACCACCCAACACGACACCAAGCAAATAAATCCAGCCCAGGCCATGGAAAAAAGGCATGATCGAGGCCGCCACCAAAAGGACTGTGTGGCCAAGGATGACGCGAGACGTAACGACATCGCCCACCACCACGGGGAGCATGGGTATACGCGCCGACTGATAGTCGTCACGCAGGGTGATGGCCAGGCTCCAAAAATGGGGAGGCGTCCAGAGAAACAACACCATGGCCAACCACAAGGGAACCGGACCAAGGTCGGGATCGATCGCCGCCGAGCCGGCCAGAATTGAAAAGCTGCCGGCCAGACCACCTATGACGATGTTCAGCCAGGTACGGCGTTTCAGCCAAAAGGTATAGACCCCACCGTAAAAGAATGCCCCCAGAAAAACAAACAGACCCGAGGTGACATTGACGGCAAGCATGACAGCCACACAGGGGAGAAACATCATGCTGGCAAACAGGGGCAACCACCACGGAGAGTGGGGCAAACTGCCGACGACAAAGGGGCGGTTTTGGGTTCGGAGCATACGTGCGTCGAGATCCCAATCGAAATAATGATTAAACCCCCCCGCCGCAGAGGCGGAGAGCAATACGGCCAAGGTCAAAATCAGTATCTGAACGTTTGTCGGAGAGTGGCCGGGAGTGACAGCCAAACCTGTCAGGGCAGTCAAAACGATGGCCACGCCAATGCGCAATTTGAACAACGTCAATACATGTTTCATCGTGGCGACCATGGTCAACGTCATCCTCGGCAAGGTCGTTTTGGAAAATCGGGGATGGGCAGACAGCCCATCCCCGCTGTCTGTCTAGCTCATGTGCCAGAGAGAGGAGAGATACTTCGCGTTGATGAAGAAATAGACCACAAAGGTGGCCAGAAAGACCAGAGCCAGGGCAAAAGTACCCGGGGCGGCGTGGGCATCGCTGCCGTGACTCTCGATGGGCGACATGGCCAGGAGATCGGGTCGATCCACCTTGTAAGCCGGAGCAGCCATGGGGAAACCAAAGCTGGAGAACAACGATGCGTTGTCATCCAGACGCTTGCCGAAGACCAGCGAACCGACGGCAATCAGGCAATAGGCGGCCCCGCCCACAGCGGCCAGGATACCCCCCACACCGGCCATGGCCAGCATGGTGATGGCGGTACCGGCAAACTTGAACTTCAGGATGGCATCCGAGAAGCTGACATCCCAGTGACGACGCGGCACACCCAGGGTGCCGGCACCCAACATGAAGAGGATGAGCATGACCATGCCGACAGCAAAGAGATAGGGTTGCCATTTTGCCAGCTGGGGCAGGATCAACTCCCGCCGGAAGAGAACCGGGATCAGGAAGTAGGTAATGGCCATGAAAGTCAACGTAGTGCCGACGGCCACCGTGGCGTGGAAGTGCCCCGGAACGAAGATGGTGTTGTGGATGATCAGGTTGATCTGTTCGGTACCCATGACGACGCCGGTGATGCCACCGATGAAGCCAAAGATGATCATGGCGAGAAACATGCCCGAAAACACCGGGTTGTCCCAGGGGGCCTTGCGCAGCCATTCAAAGAGGCCGTTGGTGAAGCCTTTTTTGCGTTGGGCCACTTCGATGGAGCCGGGGACGGTCAGACCATGCACCATGCTGGCCAGCACTGCGAGATACATGGCATAGCTGGTGTTGAACACCTTCCAACTGGTGCTGAGTCCCGGATCGACGAGCAGATGGTGCGCCGAGGCCAGTTGCAGGAACAGAATGTAGAGCAGGAAGGCTCCACGGCTGACCTTTTCCGACATGGGCTTGGCGCCGAAGACGATGGCCGCGATGGCGTACCATATGGAGACCTGCGCCGAGACGTTGATCTGCTGGGAAGAGTGCCCAAGACCCCACCAGATGGTCCGATAGACCAGCGGGTCAATGTTGGCGATGAATCCCATCGACCAGAGGAGGGTGGGAATCAGGATGATGGCACCCATGACAATCGTCAGGATGGCGATGATGCAGGCGGTCAACGCCCCAAACGTGACCAGGGGGATGGACCCCTCATAGGTCTTTTCCCGCTTGGCAATCACCAGCGTACCCAGGAACAGGAAGCAACCGATCAGGGCACCGACAGCAAAGAGGATCAATCCGAGGTAGAAAAAGGGTTCCGCCATCATGGGGACGTAACTCGTGAACATGACGGAGGAGCCACCCCGGAAGAAAGAGAGCGTCGTCGTGCAGGAACCAAGGAGCATGAGAGTGAAGCCGACCCATCCCAACTGGGGCATGGCTGGTCGTACCCGCAGCAGAGTGCTGGAAGCAAAATAGAGGACCGCAACTTCAAAAAAGATGACCCAAAAGATCAGAATGTCCGTGCCATGAATACTGAGGGCCATGTAGAAGGCCTCGGCGGAGAGAAGATGGACGCTGGGCATACGGGTCAACATGACCAGCAGCCCGAAAAGCCCGCCAATCAGGAAAAAAACCACGGCCATGACGGCGTGGGCCTTCATAAGTGACTCTGCACTTCGATGAAAATACAGTCCGGATGTCGGACACTGTCTGAAAGAGTTGCCTGCCATGCTGTATCCTCCTCTTTATCCCGTTCTCAATCTTTTACGTAGATTTTGCCAAGCATGGCATGGTGGCCGATTCCGCAAAACTCGTTGCAAATGACGCCAAATTCCCCTGTTTGTGTAGGGGTCAGGGTAACGACGGTCTCATAACCGGGCAGGATTTGCAGGTTCATGTTGACCGGCTGGAGAGAAAACCCATGCTGCCAGTCCAGAGACGAGATATGCAGGCGGTAGCTTTGGCCTTTGCGCAGCTCCAGGATTGGTGACCAGGCCCATTTGCTGGCCGCCAGGTAGACATTGCTGCCCGGTGGGGGAGCGACGACCGGCATCTGGCCATCGGCCTCCTTGCGCACTGTATGCTTGGCAATCATCTCGTTGGTCTTTTTTTCGAAGGCTTCCGGAGTGGTCTTGTACGACTCCGTGGAGAGGTTTTGTTTTCCATACAGATGCCAATAGGGCATCCACAGGAACAACACCAGGCACCAGAGCAGGGCCAGACCGATCCACGCGGCCTCGATCTTGTCGATGGGTTGATTCCACCAGATCTTCTGTGAGGGAGGGGTGATTGACATTGATTTTCTCCCGTTCGCGCTACGGAGCCAAAGGAATGGTGACAGTCTCAATGAGGCCCCAGACCATGTAAAGCACACCGGGAACGACGAGGCCCAATGTCAAAAGTTGGAACGGGCTGTCCAACAGCCTCTGCATGAAGGGAACCTCTTCCCCCTCCGCATCGGCAGGCATGTCATGCTGCGCCATTTTTCTCTCCTATTAAGATTAATTGAACAATGAACGGATCCTGTCGAATCTGCACCATCTCCCGCGACTACAAACCGGAGGCTCTCCCGCGACGAAACCGCATCCTAGGGGAAAAAATCCAGCCGTGTATTTGATATGGATCAAGCCGTACATTTTTTTTGTCGTCCGGAACAAAAGCCGACCCTGTTTCCCGTTCGTCAGGCACTTTTTGGGCCGACGGGTATTCTGGACAAAGTCCTGCGCTCAACGGAAGGATTCCTGGAAGATAAATTTGATCCAGATCAAATTATTTGTGTTTTTTACACTCGACGGTGGCGGGTCACACACCTCGTTGACAAAAAAATTTGGGTTGTTGATTGACCTGGGTCAAGTCTTCTTCTTGCCAGCGCAAGTATCCTTACCGATCCGACATTGCAGGATGGAGGGGCATCCCTCTCCGGTTTCTGGTCACAAAGATCGCTGTGCGGCTTTCATCATGGTCAATATCATGCCACCACAAGCTCCTGTCCGGCGCTCTTTTTTGCGGCTGGGCCTCTTGGGTCTCTCCGGTTTGCTGGGAGCGGGGGCCATGGTTGTCTGGCCTGTCGTGACACGGGCTGCGCCGCTCTTGCGTCCTCCGGGAGCCAGGCCGGAGAGGCTTTTTCTGGGTAGTTGCATCAAGTGCGGGTTGTGTCTCAGGGCCTGTCCCGTACACGCCATCCGCCTGGGTGACGCCAACCTCGGTTTAAGCATGGGAACACCGTATCTCGACGCCCGTGAGCAGGCTTGTGGCTTGTTTTGTGACCAACGCACCTGTGTGCGGGCATGCCCGACCGGCGCACTGGAAAAACAGGTGGTGAAACTCCCCCTGTCCCACTCCCGGATGGGGTTTGCCGTCCTGACCGATCCGGAACGATGTCTGGCGTTTCGCCAGCACCCTTTCAAGGGGTTGGCGCGCGGGTCTCGCTTCTCCGGTGTCGTGCGGCAGCGTCGTTCGGCAGGCTGGGAGGTCAGGCCGCTTGCACAGCACCCCTATGATCTGGAAATCCCCTGTGACCTGTGTGTGCGGGAGTGTCCCCTTCCCCAGGCCATTCGGATGGAACACCCGAAGGATGCGCAAGGATTCGACGGCGCCGCCTTGCTTCCCACCGTGTCGAAAAACTGCCTGGGGTGTGGGGTGTGCGAAATGGTCTGCCCCACGGAACCGTCCAGCATTCGCGTTCAACCCCGCAAGCAACCACCAGCAACGGCGGGTATTTAACGTAAAAGGTCGCGCAGCGTCTCTCAATGATCGGAGGGTGGAGAGAGGCTGTTTCCACCCATGAACGTCGGGGTACTTTTTGGTATGGCCAGAACGGACAATAAACTGTTTTCTCTCGAGGCTGCGGCCATTCATGCTGTCCGGCGAAACAATTTTCGTCAGCGTATGCGCACGGCTGTCGAGTTGCGTCGCGCCCATATTGTCAGCCACACTTGGCGCAAAAGGCGTTGGTTGACCATGCTTTTGGTCAACGGCCTGTTGGTCTTGGGTTGCAGCCTGGACTGGCAGGTGCTGGGGGGAACACTCTCCACGTCCCGGATTTTTGGTCTTCCCCTGAGCGAACCCTTTGCCGCTTTGCAGCTCTTTCTGGCGACGCGCTCCCTGCCCGCAGACATCCTGCTGGGTGCCCTGATCATCGGCGCGTTTTACATGTTTGTCGGAGGACGGGCTTTTTGCTCCTGGGTCTGTCCCTACACCCTTTTGGCAGAGTGGGGCGACATGCTGCATGTCCGGCTGCGAAAAAAGGGCTGGGTGCGGGAACACCCCTTCTCGACCGCCATACGCTATTGGATGGCAGGCATTTTCCTGCTCCTGACGACCGTTACCGGCTATGCCATTTTTGAAAACATCTCCACGATGGCCATTCTGAGCCGGGCCATGATCTACGGTCCGGGTGTGGCCCTGGTCTGGGTGGGATTGGTTCTGGTGTTTGAAATTGTCTACTCCCGCCGGGCCTGGTGCCGCTATCTCTGCCCGTTGGGAGTCCTGTACGGTCTGCTTGGCACCTTTTCCCTGGTCAGGGTGCGCTACTCCCTGAAGGGGTGCCACCACGATGGCGCATGCCGCAAGGTTTGCCCGGTCCCCGGTGCCCTGGATGTCACCAAAGCCGGGCGGGCGCCGCGCATGCTGAACCGTCTCAACAGTCACTGCACGAGTTGCGGGCGATGCGTGGATACCTGTCCAACCAACTCTTTGCAGTTCTCTCTCTCCGCACCTTGGCCCCTGCCTTTTTCCCTGCCTGTGATGTGGCGGAGAAAGGCACCCAAAAGCGAACCCTGCTACTTGTCTGGAGAGACCAGAGGGCCACCCGAAGAGACCGCTGGCGGGTCATCTGAAGAGAGCGCCGGCACAAAACGCTCGATGAGTTGAAAGGTGATCAGGGAAAACATCAGGATCAGGACAAAAAAGACGACAGTGCGGTATTGAAATCGGGCGCCGCGTTGCCTCTCCAGCAAGTCGAGAATTCGTTCCACCAGAAGGTAAAGAACGATCCCCACCAGAACGAAAACCAAGGATTGCAAGGTTCCCTCCACCCATCAAAAAGAGATCTTGTTGCCGTTACCTGCCGCCGCCAGCTCTTCGCTCAACGCCGCATTTTGTATCCAATCCACCTTTCTTGGTGGTCTTTGCCGTTTCGCTTGATGCCGATGTTACACACCTCCGGCAAATCGTCAAGCATATGGGGAAGCGCCATTGGCAGCCAGTTCTCAAAAGGAACAAAATGCCATTGAAAATATTCCTGAATGGCACGGGTTTGTTATCCTTGGAACGCTTCCTTTTGAACGGTTCCAAAAGGGGTTCAATTTGTTCCCAAAGATCATCCGTGACATCGTGGCACATGGCATCCTCCTTGTCGACAAGGAAGGAGGATAGCAGACTCGCCGCTTAAGCAACGGAGAACGGTTTCGTGGCCTGCCGGGAATTTTTACCTGGCTGGAGACATCGACGGATGCCAATTCGTGACTCCTATGTCATTATAAATTCCAGCATGTGAAATATAAAATTACATGCAACTGTCCAGGTAGCAGGGCAATCGCATTTGAAACTGACACGCCCGAGGCCATGATCGCTTTTTGGCATCGGGGTCCAGGGGGCTGGCGACCGGACAGGTCCAGGACAGAGTCCTGGTGGGGTTCGGGGCGAAGCCCTGACAAAGGCTTTCATATTCAGGCCTTTCTTGAGGGGGTGCCTGGGCAGTTACAATTACATTAATCCACAAGACAATCAATAGCCATAAAATATGAAATACAATCAACAGCTTAACATGATATTTCAAGATGTTGCCAATAAATTGGCGTAAATTCAACGATTTCATTCGGCAGGCCTTCAGACAGATTAATTATTTATTGTATGTGTATAAGTTTTATATTACAATTGACTCGAGCCATATTTTATTCTATTCTCCTCCGAGATTTGGCTGGTATCGCTTTTCTTCGTTAATCATCCAGTGTGGTTGCATGCACAAAGTTGCTTCTGGAGGAATTCATGAAAGCGGAAAAAAAATACTCAGAATTTCTGAGAGATCTTGGCTATCAAAGCTATATAAAACATAGAGATTATAGTTATGAGGACAGCGGAGAACTGCGAAAGGTTATCGACGCAGTCATTCCATATTACAATAAATATCTTGCTTATAACACCACCTTCTCCCCATCCCAATATATAGTGTTGGACCACCAGGATAGAGGGAGCCTTCGCCTTGATCCTTTGGAAGGTATGTTGAGTCACTTGTTTAGCTCAAAACTTAAAAGGAGTACGCGTGAGGGAAATAACGGCGATGAGTACAATAGATATATTGAGCTTTTCAAACCGACAGAGTTTTTTATAAAAGAAACATGTTCTCCAGAAAATGAACCCGATTTTGAAAGTTCCTGCGGATCTCAACTGTATATTTTAGTGGGTTTTCCAGGAGTTGGCAAAACTCGATTTATCGAACATTTTGAACGTCTGGCAGAAAGGTTTCGGATGATTGGCAATAAATGGCCAAATATGACGGAACAGGACAGAGAAAATGAAGAAGAAAAACTTGAACAGGAAAAAAACCTGGAATTTTTCAATCTGGCAAGGTCGTTAGGAATCAACAATCTGCTTGTTTGTCGATATGATTTTGATCACGGTCAATTCTCGTATGACAGGACTATCGGGAAGATTTTGTATGCTCTCGAGGAATGTCTCAATCTGAAAATAATTGAGGACGATCCATACGACGTTCGGATTAAAAGACTACGAGAAGCCAGTTTCAAAGGAACTGTTATTTGTTTTGTCGATAATATTGATAGGGCCGAAAAAAATGAAGAAGAAATGGGAATTGCCCAGGCAGCAAGAGAGGTCTTTAACCAGCTGAGAAAAAGTTCACCATCAAGTCATATTAAATGGGTGGTAACCATCTCAATGCGGCGCAGCACAGTTCAGAATTATTTTATCAAATCTGGAAGCGATTTGGCACGTTCAAGTGTCCGATACCTTTTGTTGCCCTCCCCCCCAATAAAATCTGTATTCAGAAAACGGTTTCAAATTATGGAGGATATTTTTAAAAAAGCGGTCCCAAAAAAAGAACGGGAAGGCGTCGTGGCGAATTTCAAACGTCTGAGAAGGGATAGAACCTTTAGCGCGCATGCGTCAATTACGTTGGAAATGGCATTCAGGTTGGTGGGCGAGTTGATAGAACATTTGGACGACAAATCATCGATAACCTTCCTTCATAATATTACACTGGGGGGTGTGCGCAGCCAGATTCGCCTGTTACCTTATATATTTAGAGGGGCTACCTTCCCAAGTCGTGATATTCTCAGGGCTGTTATCCACTCCACGTTTCCAGAGGGTCAAAAGATAACTCCATTGCAAGGGTGTGTGTTAGATGGAAAAATCAATATCTACGATATCATCCATGGCATGAGTGAGTTGGAACCTGATCTCTTGGAAAGTGAGGATATTGTTTGCTGGAATAATTTATTTGACAATAACCCTCATTCCAGGAATCCAGCAAGGAGTGGGTGGTTAGATAAAAACAAGGGATGGAACACCTATTTAGTCAAGATTAGAATCCTTCAATATCTTCAGTACGTTCATAGCGAGGCAGGGACAGAAGGTACAAGCATTAAGAAATTACTGATAGTCTTCGAACGTTTTGGTTATCATAGAGCTAATGTGATTTCCTCGTTAGTGAGTCTTTCTCAAAGCCGTTTAGTGCTCTTTCATGATCTAAGGATAAGCGAGATCGCGGAGAATCCTCACAATAGCGTTCATATTTCTGATATTGGCGTCTATTATTTATTGAATCTATTAAACACCTACACATATTTTAAAGTCACAATTCGCAAGGCGCCTCTGGATTTCAGTATGATGACCTCGGGGTGGTTTCTAAACGTTGTGAATGGACTCTGCAGGATTAAATGGATGGAAGACATTGAGAGTAATATTATTAATACTAGAAAGAAGGAAGTTCGCGATCTATTCAATGATATGACCGGAGGAAAGTATATATGGGAACAATTGCGAGGAGCGGTTCTTAGTGCGATTGGCAGCTCTCTGGAGGAGAAACATCTCAAGAATGATACAGATGGACAGGCCTGGAGAATATTGGATGAAATGGATTGCAGTTCCTTGGAAATGGACCGCTTTGATGATCCCTATCATCCTGATCCTCGTTGCGTCAAATGTGTTGGTGAGTTTACGGTAAATTACGAGTTTAGTGCTTATAGAAACCAAGTCTGCCAAAAACCTGTACGCATGGAGCCTATCAAGAGGATTCTGTCTCCTGAGTCTGAAGCACAAAACTTTGCCGCTGAGGCTTTTTTTATGCAGCGTGTATTCAAGTACAATGTAAATACCGTAATCGACAGACATCCGCTAAGCGATAATCCTTGCTCGATCGAAACGTGCAGAGCATCCAAGTTAATTGATACACTAAGAAAAATACATAACGAGCATGATGAGGATATCCATAATGATCTAAAAAAAATGGATAAAAGATTTATCATGCAGATATTAGAACATGTTAAAGATAGTGAATGTTATGGTAAAGTAACCTACGTGACATTTAATATCTCGTCTGATCTTTTTGGGGATGTGACTTTTATCGATCTTCTGCGAAGTAAGATAATGGGTTCTAATACCTACAAAGGAAAAATTGTTGTGGAGTTGCCAGAGAATCTGGTTGTCAATGCAATAAATATAAGGGCCTTGAATTTACTCCTGACTGGGAAAGAGGATCCAGATCAAAAATTGATCGACGAGTGCAACGAAAATCCCCAAATTTTAATTGCCATGGATGACATGCACGGAGAGGACTCAAGGGATCTGACGGGTATGGTTAACAGCTATAAACGCCATATCAAATTCGTAAAGATGGATTACAATGCATTTCAACGCAGATACCTGAACGACATCGTACAGCTGTCATCTTTAATTGTTGATATGCACGACAAATATAAAGAACATGGTACCTTTACAGTGATTGAGGGAGTTGAAAAGGACCATCATTTAGATTTTCTACTACGGATAAGAAACAGGCAGAATGCCCCTTTGGACCATCTATGTATTCAAGGGTATGGCGTGAAATGGGAGTAGGGTCCTATTCCCCTCCGCCAACCCGACGATACCATACAGTTCCCATCATGATAGGCCGTGCGCAAAATGCGCACGGTCTGGTCGTGGTCAAACCGGCGCGTGATCAGGTTACTGAATCTGCACAGTATTAGATCCGTCACATCAGGCCAAAAATTTACGGCTCCTCGCTGTTTCACGTGGGTAGAGCGAAATTCAGTCGGCTGCCAATGAGGTAGGCCATGGCGATGAAATTCTCGTTGGTTCGGTAGCCCCTGGCTCTGGCTTTGGCTGCTTGAAGGAGACTGTTGAAACCTTCCACCAGCCCAGATGTCAGTTGGCTGTCAAACCAGTTGAGAACGCCGTCCCAGTGGTTTTTGATGGTCTTGGCAGCAGACACGATTGGGGGTAATCAATGCCTCAAACAAAAGTGTGAACCCACTGTTTTTCCTCCGGTTGGAAGCGGGTGCCCCAGACCTCCCACGGCGGGGTCAAACCAAGTGCAGCAGCAAACAAGGCATTCTGTTCCATGGGCATTTCTCCTCAGAAAATTGGATGACGCCCATTTTCGCTCTACCCACGTGAAACAGCGAGGAGCCGGAGCAGTCTGGTAACGGAAACAAAGAGGATCTTGCGATTCATGATGATTTCATCCTTTGAGCAAAAAAGAGCAGAACAACAACAAGCGTGAAGGTCAAAAACGACATGAGAGGAATAGTCAAAAACTCGAACAAGACGAGATGGATTTCCAAGGCGGTATCCCTCCTGTCCGATGGCTGGAAGGGTTGTGTCCAGATTCTTGGTCTTTCGGAGGTTTTTTGGCATTCAAGCTGGTTCGAACATAAAATAAAATAAGTAAAATTTTTTATACTCTCTGCGTCTGTTCGGCACTTTTTACTCGTATTGCTCCACCGGCAGATCGGCCTGCCGCCACTCCGGAAACCCTTCTTCCATTCGTCGGGCGTTGAAGCCCTTCTCCCTCAGTCGCGCCACCGCCTCAAAAGAGAGGACGCAGTAGGCTCCCCGACAGTAGGCCACCACCTCCCGTTCCTGGGGCAGTTCATGGAGTCGCCGTTCCAGTTCCCGCAACGGGATGTTGAACGCCTTGGGCAGATGACCCGCCGCGTATTCCTCCGGTGGCCGCACGTCCAACACTGTCACCGTGCCTGCCCGCATTCTTTCCAGCAACTCCCCCCGGGGGACCGGCTCCATCCCATCCCTGGTCAGGAGATAGTTTTTCACCAGTGCCTCCACCTCTTCCAGTCTGCGCTCGGCAATGCCCCGAATGACCTGCAACAGGGTCACCACTGCCGGGTCACCCAGGGCATAGTGGACGTAGAGTCCTTTCTTGCGCGCGGTCACCAGTCCGGCATGCCGCAACTGCTGCAAGTGCTTCGAGGTGTTGGCCACCGACAACCCGGCAAGCTGGGCCAGGGATTCCACGGTTCGTTCGCCCTGGGCCAAATACTCCAGCAAAGCAAGACGGTGTCCTTGCCCAACCGCCTTGCCGATGCGGGCCAAATGGTCGAACAACTCCTGCTTGAAAAAATCGCTTGACATTCTATTCTGCTTTTTGGTTGAATATAAATCAAATGCATGGTTGATTATCAAAAAGGGCCTTTTACACCATCTTGCTGCCAGGAGGTGTCTCGTGACGGATCGCTCCATTGATAGTTCCAGAAATGCACAGCCGGGACAAGGGGTTTCTCACCCACGAATGAGATCACCGAGACGTTTCATGTCTGCATTTCCCAATAAACGTTACTACAATGAAGAACATGAAGATCACCTACGACCTTGCGAAGGATCTCTGGAACACGGGGAATCGCCAGCTTCCTTTTGATCGAGTTGCTGATTTTCGATGGCAAGATGCTTGATTGTTGAAGATGTCCGATGTGTCTATCCAGAGCGACGATTCGTGGCAGTTGGCTATTTGGATAAGCGTTTACACGTTCTATGCTTTACGCCTATTGAAGGCGGTATACGGGTGATCAGTTTTCGGAAGGCCAATCCTCGCGAGGCACGCAAATATGGCAAACCAATTACCGTTGACTGACGATGATGGAGAGGTCAGGGAATTAACGCAGGAAGATTTTGCACGTATGAAACCGGCTCAGGACATTTTGCCAATGATTTTTGGGACAGAAGTCGCAGCCGAACTATTGGCAAGACCTATCCACCCTTCTGGCAGCGGCACAAAGGTCTCCACCACCGTGCGTTTCGATGCCGATGTCATTACGGCCTTTCGTGCCACCGGCAAGGGGTGGCAGACGCGGATGAACGCTGCCCTGCGGGATTGGTTGCAGTCGCATTCACCGGCGTGACTGAAAGCTTCCCTTACACCAGACCCCGTTGCAGTTCTTTCAGGGCATCCACCAACCCGCGCACCTGATCGCGGGGTGTGGTGATGGAGGCAGCCGGGCGGTTGTTCGTGGTGAGATCAAGACGCACCATTTCCATGGCCTGGGGGGAGACTGCCCCGCTATCGGCAAAGGCCACCTGGGGAATCCTGGGGATCACCAGACTGCGCACCAGACCACCGAAACCGG
This sequence comes from Magnetococcales bacterium, assembly GCA_015229045.1. The sequence continues at coordinate 25,764 of JADGCJ010000003.1, read as the reverse complement.
GCAGGTCACCCCTTCTGATCTGCATCCGGTTCAGTGACTGGATGGCGTGAACCAGGCCGCCCTGTGCAAACCTTGGTATGGCGGATGGTTTCAGCCGTATCTGGTTCATGGCGTGGAGACGCTCCAGGCCATACAGGCGGATTGCCTCCTTGCGCAAGACAAACTCTCCTCGTTGCAGCAACCTTGCGTTTGACCTCCATCGGCAATTCCACCGGGGTCGTCCTTTCCAGGGAGATTCTCGCCCGACTTCGGGTCGAGAGAGGGGATGTCCTGTATGTGTTGGAGACCAAAGGCGGAATCGAGTTGACCCCTTACGATCCTGATTTCGCCAGACAGATGGATCTGGCCGAAGAGATCATGCGCGAAGAACGGGACGTCCTTCGCAAACTGGCTGAATAGCCAGATGACCACCCCCATCTGGGTCGGGAAAGAGGTGGCATTGGCCATTCACAAACGCCAATTGGCGGAACATGGGGGTGGCGATGGCCTGCGTGACGAAGGTCTGCTGGAATCCGCTCTGGCCAGACCGACCAATCGACAGGCCTACGGCGATCCCCGACGCTGGCAGAACTGGCAGCCAGCTATGCCTTTGGCATAGCTCGCAACCATCCGTTCGTGGATGGCAACAAGCGGGTCTCTCCCCGCATGCTGCGGCGACCGTTTGCCTCCAGAAAGGCGCGGGCCATTTCCAGCAGGGTCATGCCGCGCCATTCGCGGGCTGCGTCGGAGAGCTTGTGGGCAGGATCAAAACGGTGCAACAGGGCGTTTTCCACCGCACAGATCGCCGAGGTGACTGGATGGGTGAGTCATACGATTCGCGGCTTTATTTCCATCGCCAAGAAAAAGCTGGGCCTGGAAATCATCGCCCAACGCACCAGGACGGCGGGGCCGAACCGGCAGGGATCCCCAGGGTCCTCAACCACCTACTTTGCAAAATGAGCCACCAACTCTTGCCGTCCCGGAAACGGGGCGGCAAGATTCACCAGTCAGATTTGATTCTTTCCCTGTGCCAGTTTTACATATTGGTGTGTCGTCCAACGAGAATGAGGAATCGTGAATGTCTGTGAAGGTGGGACGAAAAGAGCCTTGCCCTTGCGGCAGCGGACGCAAATACAAGAGATGCTGTCTGACCAAAGACGAGGCTGCAGTTGGCAATCTCTCGAAAGAACCATCCAACGTAACCCTGCCTAAAAAGACCAATATAGGTCTCGGTGCCAGGCCCGGTTCGAGACACATCCCCGTCTTTCCGTTCCATCCCGAGGATGGCCCTTTGCACGAACTTGCCTTTTCCTTGTCTGACCTTGCGCCGGGCACTAAACCAACTGCTGCGTACATGCGATTGGCCAGGGAACTGGCTTCCCCCGGTGACATCATCGACACCATTGCTGGAATTCACTCGGCACGTGTGTTGGGTTTGGAGAAACTTGGTCGTGCCTATGAAACTCTGGCCTTGATCCTGATGGAGACCATGGAGCGACGGGCCACTGTCAGCGTCAGTGGTGACTGCAATCCACTCACCGCTATTGCTGAAATAATTGACCTTGATGTTGCCGAAGGTAATGCATCTCCACTGGTCAGCAGTATTTTCCAGGATCTGCGCCGCCAGGTGCGTTTTGCATCCCCCATTCGCGAAAAAAAGGAAAATGTCGATCTCGACAAGGTTCTTGTGCTCATTCAGAAGCTGCGTGAGAAGACCGTAGACCGTGGCTGCACAGAAGAAGAAGCCCTGGTAGCTGCCAGCAAGGTGGCGGAACTGCTTGACCGGTATGGTCTGTCGCTGAGTGAGGTCGAATTGACAAACACTTCGAATGGCGACCGGGAATCGAGCAAGGATAATCGTAGCCAGTTTTGGCCTCCGTCCAACGCCTCATGGGCACATCCTCAATTTAACACGCCAAGTCTATCCAACTGATTTTGTTACAAACAAAGGAGCCTGCATATGCCGCGCAAGAAAAAAGACGCTGTTCCCATGGATGCCCAGGGTGTTTCTGGGGAAATCTTGATGAGCTACATCGAGCGCCTCGAACGCTTGGAGGAAGAAAAGGTGGCCGTTACCGACAGCATCCGCGATGTGTTCCAAGAGGCCAAGGGCAACGGCTTTGATGTCCCTGCCATGCGTGAATTGCTCAAGCTGAGAAAACTCGACCGTGAAGAGGCCGATGAACGGGATGTCATCCTGGACATCTACAAAAAGGCCATCGGGATGGAGTAATCCACCACGTCATCAAAGGTTTTTCCGCCAGATCCGTCCAGGTAGACGATTTTGCTGGTGGTCTGGATGAACCGTTTGATGGCCACGTCCACGTAAGTCGGAGAAATTTCCATTCCAGACACTCGCCGGGCAAGATTTCCCCAAACTTGGTTGAGAGAAAAAGTCAATGAAATCAGAGGTTGAGTCAACTCAACCTTTTGGCGGAAGGTTGAGTTGAAACAGAGAAACCGGGCAAGGAGAGAAAAAAAGAGCCGTCTCTGGGACGGTGGAAGGTAGAGTCGAACCGGGGTGGCGGGACTCGAACTGTTCCGTAACCTTTGGAATAGTTGGATAATTTTTTCGGATCGGGAGAGGGTCTACAAGATTTTTTGGCAACCGAGAAAGCCCCCTGGGGAGGGGATGGCGGAGAGAGAGGGGTTCGAACCCTCGGTACCCTTTTGGAGTACACACGCTTTCCAGGCGTGCACCTTCGACCGCTCGGCCATCTCTCCGCATCGTGAACTTCCCACGGGCTGGATTAGATCAGATGAAGCGTTTAGGTTCAAAGAAAAATTTGAGCATGCGGACAATTTCTCCGGCACATGCCGTGTTGGCAACCTTGCCAAGGTGAGGTGGTGAGGGCCATCCGTCCCTGGTTCTGGTGATTCCGAAGGCGATGTTGGCAAAACGGGTCAGACGGCTGGTCTCCAGACACATGGGGCAGGGTTCCAGGGTCGTGGTCAGATGGGCATCGACAAGTCGGTAGTTGCCAACCCGAGCAGCCGCCTGCCGAATGGCACGCATCTCCGCGTGTCCTGCCGGATCTCCATCAGTTACCGGCCTGTTCCCGGCCTGAGCGAGAAAACGGCCATGCCGATCACGTACAACTGCACCAACCGGCACTTCGGACAAAGCACCCGCCTGAGCAGCCTCGACCAGACTCAGGAGCAAGGCGCCGACATCAGGTTCCAGGTGCGGGACGTTTCTTGCCGCCTGGAGCGGGGGGTTTGGTTTTGCCACGTTCCATTTCCGGGTTGTCCTCATCGACAACCGGCCCCAAAAAGGTCAAATCAAAACGGGGGTGATCCCAGGCAGTCTGGGCAGGATCCCGGGAAAAAAACCATCCCTCGTGCAAAACCTGCTCCTTGGGATCGGTCACCGATACCCAAACAGCGGGGTTGACATGCCCCTCCGGACCATGCACCGCCATGCCATCCTGAAGCAAAAGGTCGGACATGAAGGCAACAATTTCAAGCCAACCACCCCAGGGGCCTTCATGACGGTCACCGACCCGAACCTCCAATCGCTTGACCACCAGGGTGCGCTTGTCGAGAAGAGAAAAAGCCATGGGTAACCCCGTGTTCTCCTTGACGACAGCCACGGAAGGGCGCGCCCGCAGGGCAAGGACATGCGGGGCGAGCGGCAAACGCTCCTGTTTCTGGGCTTCAAGGACTACGTAGGTATCGGCAGATTCGGGATCGACAGAACATCCGACCAAACCAACAGCCAGGAGAGCGCATCCCAGCCTCCACCATGCCACACGGCCATTGTCGCACCTCTGCACACATGTTGTCTCATCGCTCATGCGTTATCGCCTCTCATCCATCTTGATAGGGCACCCATCTTCAAGCCGATGACCAGATCCATGACGTTGGTGCCCGTGGGTCCGGTGGACAACAAACCACCGCTGGCGGCCAGAAATGTCTGGGCATCGGCCTGTGCGAGGGATGCCTCGGGATCCAGGCCTGCATCACGGCCTCTGGCCAGGGTACCTCCATCCACCAGGGCACCTGCCCATGGGCCATCCCCGTCCGATCCATCGGTGCCCGCTGCCAGAAGGATACAGTCATTCCTGCCCTGGATCACCCGGGCCGCCGACAGGGCACACTGTTGATTACGACCACCTTTTCCTGGATGTGGCGGCAGAACGACCGTGGTTTCCCCGCCCCAGAGATAAATACCCGGCTCTCCCTGGAGCAACGTCATCGCCAGGGATCGCCCCTGCTCGGCGGCGTCGCCTGTGAGCATAGCAGAAACCAGGCGCACGGGATATCCCCGGGAACGTGCCCGAGCCGCAGCGGCAGCGAGAGCGTCTGCCAGTCGTCCCACCACGCGCACGGCGACTTGCGAAAATAGCGGATCGTCAGGCCTGAGCAGGGGTGGAGTTTGCATGAGCAACTCCTCGAGCCACCCCGGAAGCTTTTCTGGCAGCAGGGAATCATCCTTGTCCGGCACCAACAAACCCGAACCAATGCTGCCCGGATCATCTCCAGGGACATCGGAGAGCAGCAACGCCGTCGCCTGCTCCCCCTCCAGATGACGAGCCAGACGTCCACCTTTGATCACAGAGAAACGCTTGCGTATCCGGTTCATCTGGTGAATATCCAGGCCACTACCCAGCAACCAGGCGTTGACACGACGCAAATCTTCGAGGGTGCAGTGCCCGGGCAGGGATTCCACCAGAGAGGAGGATCCGCCGGAAAGCAAAAAAAGAAATCTTTCCCCGGGGGCATTGGCACAGCGGGCACGAAGAAAATCCAACAGGGCCTGACCGGCGTACAAAGAGGATGCGTCAGGGAGAGGATGCGCCGCCTCGAGAATGCGCATGGGCACCCCCCCGCCGAGGGATCCGCCGTGGCCGGTTTTGGTCACGATCAAACCGGCCCGGACCCGGTCGCCCAAAACATCGAGGGCACCCTGTGTCATGGCCAGAGCGGCTTTGCCCAAGGCCACCAGACTGACCGATCTCCACGCACAAGAGAGCGATACCAGGGAAGAGCGTACCACTTTTCGACCATGAACCCTTGTCAACGCGGCGTGAAAAATATCCAATGTCAGCTTGGCCGGAGACGAGGGGTCTGCCATGTGTGCGCCATCAGCGACCCCATGGGCCTGCGCCAGTCGCAGGTCAATCAATTTCATGACGCACCCCCGAATATGGGAGACTCGCCAACATGGCCAGCACCGATCCAATATCCAGTGCAAAAACCCCGCTCATCCTGATCGGCGACGACGACACCATGCTGCGGGAGATGATCGCCTGGTTCCTGGACGAGTGCGGTTACCAAACCATCAAGGCAGAAAACGGCCAGGATGCCGTGGAAAAATTTCAAAAACACTCTGTCGACCTCGTCCTGCTGGACGCCGAAATGCCCCTCATGAATGGCTTCGAGGCTTGTAAACGCATCAAGGATACCCCCAAAGGCAAAGAGACCCCCGTGGTCATGGTCACCATCCTGGACGACAAAACATCCATTGAAAAGGCCTTCGACGCCGGCGCCCAGGATTTTATCCAAAAACCCATCCATTGGACCGTCCTGAAACAGAGGTTGCGTATTCTCATCGAGGGGGCCAATAACGAGGCCCTGCTCAAGCAACATCTGGAAAACCTCGGCTTTTTGGTGACCGCACGCACCCATGAACTCAACCTGGCCAAAGAGTCCGCCGAAGCCGGCATTCGCGCCAAGGACGAATTCCTGGCCATCATCAGCCACGAAATGCGCACCCCCCTGAACACCATCATCGGCTTTGCCGATCTGCTGGGCTCTGTCATCGACAGGGATGAAGAAAAAAAATGGCTTGGCATGATCACCCAATCCGGGCAGTCTCTTCTGGAATTGATCAATGAAATCCTCGAGCTGGTCGACGTTGAATCAGGGGAGTACCGCTTTCAGCATGTGCCTTTTGACCTCTCGATCCTGATGGACAACATTGTCGATACGGTCAAACCCCTGGCGCAAGACAAAACACTGAAGCTGATCCATGACTACCCCTCCACATGCCCGAGACAGGTGTATGGTGACCCCAAACGATTGCGCCAAATCCTGCTGCATTTGACGAAAAATGCGGTCAAATTTACCGATTCCGGCTCTGTGTACCTGGGAGTGGAACTCAAGGACAGCGCCAGCAGTCAATCCCTGTTTCATTTCTGGGTCCAGGATACCGGCCCGGGCATCCCGATCGAGAAACAGGATATCCTGTTCCAGAACTTTACCCAGCTGGAGGATTATCATACGCGCAAACATGATGGTATCGGTCTGGGCCTGACCATCTGCAAGCGATTCGTACCTCGTATGGGGGGACGGATCTGGGTGGAGAGCGTGGAGGGACAGGGATCCACGTTCCATTTTACCGCCGATCTCGGATCTGATGCGGACGCACTGTAAACTCTGCATTCCGGCGAGGTCTGATACCCATTTGCAGTCGGATTGAACCCTATGGATTGGCGCTCCATCCTGAGCCTCGCCGGAAACAAGAGTACGGCGTGGTTGTTTTGCTTGGTGTGTTGCAGCTGGATGGTCGCTGGATCCGTGGACGCCGACCCTCTTCCGAACCAGGAAGACAGGCCGGTCTCCTACGAGGTTGTCTTCGATGTAACGGGTGATCCATCCATACGCCCCATGCTCGAACAAACCTCCCTTGCCTACCGGGAGCGGGAGCACCCTGCACCCTCCCTGGTCGCTTTGCGCAGTCGCGTCCTGGAAGATCACAAGCGTCTGCTCAAGACGTTACGCTCTCGGGGTTTTTTTGCCGCTACCGTGAGCCGGCCCACCGATGCTCTGCGTCATCATCAAACGGAAGAGACGCACAACCCGATCGATCCTGACGCCAAGGGGAGCACACCCCCGGTCCGCATGATGTTTCTGGTCGATTCCGGCCCCCAATACACCCTGCGACGGCGCACCATCCAGATCCAGAATGGTGAGAATTCGCCCTATGTGCCTCTCTCACCCGAGAATCTTGGCCTGGTTCAGGGAGAACCTGCCCACAGCAAAAAAGTTGTGCAGGCCGAGAAAACCTTGCTGCATCACGCACTGACCCATGGCCATCCCTTTGCCACTTTGCTGCCGCGCCAGGTGATTGTCGACCACGCCACGCACAGCATGGACGTCACCCTGCACCTGCGACCAGGTGACCAGGCACACCTGGGAAAAACCACCTGGACCGGCTTGCAGACAATCACGCAAGAGTTTGTGCAAAAGCAGCTCCTCTGGCAGACGGGGGATCTCTACGACCAGGAGATCCAGGAGCGTACCCGCAATGAACTGCTCAAAACCGGCCTGTTTGCCATGGTTGACGTACAACACCCAACCGTCCTGGAGGCCGATGGCTCCCTGCCGGTCACCATCACCGTCCAGGAGCGCCTGCAACGCTCCTTTTCGTTTGGCGCGGGCATGGCCACCGATCAAGGCCCCAAGGCAACCCTGGGCTGGCAACATCGCAATCTCCAGGGCGAGGGTGAAGATCTCGCCACCCAGATCGATTATGGCCGGGTCCACAAGCGCTTCAAAAGCAACTTTGGCAAACCCCACTTTGGCCAGAAAGATCAGTCACTCCTGTTGGAATTTATCACCGAGAGCGAGGATGTCGAAGCCTATCGCAAAAAATCGGTCACCATGCAGGGCGGATTGGAACGCAAATATGCCAAGGAGTTGCGTCTCTCCCTGGGTCTCTCCTATCGTCTGGTGGAGCTGTATCAGGGCAACTCGACGGTGCCCGATGGTACCGGCACCTTCGGCCTGGTCTCTCTGCCCTTCAAGGCCACCCTGGATCACAGCGATGACCTCTTGAATCCAACCCGGGGCTGGCGACTGAACGCCTTTCTCTCCCCGTTTCTCGATACCCTGGAAAACGGCCACTCCTTCAGCAAATTTCAGGTGCAGACCACCGGCTATGAGACCGTCAGCGAGGCCCCTCACCTGGTCCTGGCAGGGCGGATCAAATCCGGCATCCTGCTCGGATCCGAGCTGAGCGGCGTCCCGACCGACGAACGCTACTACACGGGTGGCACCGGCTCCATCCGCGGCTATGCCTATCAGCTCGCCGGGCCGCTGGACAGCAACAATAAACCTTTGGGGGGTTGCTCCCTTCTGGAGTCCTCCATCGAGGCCCGGCTACAGGTTCGCGAGTCATTGGAGATGGTCCTCTTCCTGGATGAAGGGGCCGCCATCAAACGTCCCCTGCCTGATTTTTCCGACCGACCCTATTTTGGCGCAGGCAGCGGCATCCGCTACCTGACACCTGTCGGACCTTTGCGCCTGGATGTAGCCTTCCCCCTGGACCGGCGACCTGGTATCGACAACGGTTATCAAATTTCAGCCAGCATTGGTCAGGCCTTTTGACACTCATGCGTATCCTCTCCATCCTGCAATCTTTGAGTCTGGTTCTCCTGGCGCTGCTCTGCATCCTCGTCGGCACCTTCCTGTACGCCTTGCAGACGCCGGAAGACATGGCACGGCTGGAACGTGGTCTCAACCGCCTTCTGGCCAGCCAGGAGATTCCCCTCACGTTGCGGGGGATGCGCGTCGGCTGGCCCTTGACGCTCCATGTCGCCCGCCTGGAACTCACCGATAGCCAGGGGGTCTGGCTCGCCGCCGATGCCATGGATCTGACCTGGTCGGGATCGGCCCTGGTGCAGGGCATTGTCCGTGTCACCGACCTGCAAGTCGGTGACCTGACCTGGTATCGCTCTCCACAATCTGCACCGGCCTCGACAAAAACAGCGGCCTCTGCCCAGACCATGCTTTCGGAGTCAATCCTGTCCCTCGCCGCCTTTTTTTCCGCCCTGGAGGTGCGTCAGGGGAGAGTCGAGCGTGTTCATGGACTCAATCTGCCGCATCATGCGCCACACAACCCGCCCCACAATCCGCCGGTTGCCTCTCTCGCGGAGGGTTCAGCTCCTTTTTCCCTGCAAGGGGCTTTCACCGTCCCCTTGCGCGCCCTTGCTGCCTCGACAGGGGCATCCGGGCCGACGTGGCGCCTCTCCGCCGGACGGGAGGGACTCTTCACCCTTGCCGCCCGGGGTTTCCTGAGTGCCGACTGGACAGCTCAGGAGTCGACCTTTGACCTCTCCCTGCCCGATCTGACCCCGTGGCGCCTCTCTTGGGGGATCCCGTTGGCCGGTTCGACCCGCCTGACCGTACAGACAAGGGGGGTATTTCAACAAACCCAGGTGCTGGCCAGCCTGGACGCAGGCCCTTTGCATCTGGCCAACCTGCATACCGAACAGGTGCATGGTCGCCTGGAAAGTACGCTCTCCCTGACCGACCGGGCCACAAAACCTGTCATGTTCAAGCTGACCGGCACTATTGGCGCGTGGCAACGAGAGGGTGTGCAGGGAAAGGCCATCCCGTTGACAGGGCAGGGGACTCTGGATCCGACAACCCGCTCGGCAACAGGCACCATGGTGGCCGACCTGCCCGATCTGGCCGCCTGGCAAGCCCTGGGCCTCCAGGCCTGGATGGGAAACAATCTCCTCACCGTCAAGGAGATCAGAACTCCCCAGGGCCAGGGCCGACTCGGCATTGATTTTTTCCTGGCGCCGGGAGAGAAAAAGATCGATCTTCAGGCCCGCTTGGCCTTGCGCAATCTGCGTGATGGGCCACCGATACTCATGGCCCTCGCGGGAACAACCCCCGTCCTTTCGGCCCGGCTGACCGGCAATCGCCAAACGGGGATGTATACGCTCTCCGATGCCCGTTTGGACGGAGCTGCGTTGCGGCTTGCGGGAGCGGCAACTCTGCATCTGCCCACACGTCACCTCACCGCCGACTGGCAGGGGGAGCTGCCCGATCTGCGATCCCTTGCCCTCCCCTTGGGGCATCCGGTGGCTGGTCGTCTGCAATGGGTCTCCAGGGTGGATGGTTCTCTGGACAACCCCGATGTCCGACTGACGATCCTGGGGGACAAACTGCTCTGGAATCGTCAGCCCGTCGATCGGCTCCAGGCGCGCGTCGAGGCCTGGCATCTGTTGGACAAACCCTCTGGCGACCTGCACCTGACAGCCGGATTTCCCGGCGGCAAGAGCCTGACCGAGGCCCGGTTTCACCTCCTCGATCACGCCGTGGAGATCCCCCGCCTCAAGCTGATGACCCCTGCGGGCACCCTGGAAGGACACCTCCATACCAGTCTGCCGGACGGATTGACCCAGGGGAGTCTGCGTGGCCATTTGACCAGCCTTGCCTCTCTCGCGCCCCTCCTGGACATCCCCATGACCGGCAAGGGGGAGCTGCTCGCCAATCTGTACGCCAACAAGGGTCAGCAACAGGTGACGTTACGCCTGGATGGCCAAAAGCTGGCCACACCGTGGGGATCTGCCGAAAAGATTCACCTTGATCTGCAAGGGGATGATCTGTGGAAAAAAGCACAACTCCGGGGAACCCTGACCGCCACACAGGGACGACGTGGCGATGACTCCCTGGAGCATCTCCAGGCCACCATCACGGGAGAGTTAAACCGTCTCAACGTCAACCTGTCAGCTTGGGGCGAGGTCATGCAACCCTTCACGCTGACCAGCGTGGGGCTGATCGCCCTTCCTGCCGTCTCTCCAAAGGGCCAGCGGGGGTTCGAGGTGACCATCGACCAGTTGACAGGCACCTTTGGCAAGGATCCGTTGCGCCTCAACACCCCCCTGCACTTTGTGCAAAAGAAGACCCTTCTGGATATTTCCCCCTTTGATCTTTCCCTGGGAGGTGCCCGGCTGGCAGCCCATCTGCATGCCGAGCCGAAGAGTCTCTCAGGACGTCTGGTCTTCCATCTCCCCCTGGCTCTGGCAACCAGCCGACTGGACAAACCCTGGGCCGGAGAGGCTGAAGGGTCTCTCGACATATCCGGCACAGCCGATCAACCTGCTCTCGCCGGTGTGATCAACCTCTTGCGACTGCACACGACCCAACCGACCTGGAGCAACCTCCCTCCCCTCGATGCCAAAATGGCGCTGGCCCTGACCGGGCAGACCCTGCGACTCTCCGCCGACCTGACCCATCTGCCACAAGGTACCCTGCACCTCGCAGGGGAGATGCCGGTACATCTTCAGCTGTTGCCCTGGCGTGGGGGGATTGCTTCCCAGGCAACCTTGACCGCCACCCTGCGTACCGATTTTCGTCTGGAACAGCTGACGACCCTGTTGGCGATGCCCCAACAGGAGCTGGAGGGACGCCTGCAAAGCGATCTGCGTCTCGACGGGGCATTGGACCACCCCAACCTGAGCGGCACGGTCAGCCTGACGGAGGGTCGCTACTTGCATCTGGAACATGGTACGGAGCTGAAAAACCTGCGCCTGGAGGCCCAGGCCAGGGATCGCACCCTGACCGTCACCCGTCTCACCGCCGACAGCGGATCCCGGGGCCAGATCTCCGGCACGGGGTCGGTGACTTTGACCCCCGACAGCGGATTTCCCCTGCATGCCGACCTGGAACTCTCCCAGGTCACGCCCCTGAACAACCCGGTCGTCGTCGCGCTGGCCGATGGGCACATCCGCCTCGATGGTCCCCTGTTCGCACCCCGGATCGTCGGCTCGATCATTCTCGGTCAGACCGATATTCTCCTCGCCGCTCCCGAAACCGAGGAGACAGAAAGCATCGCCATCGAAGAGCAGGTCAATGGCGTTCCCCTGGAGACCACAAAAGCACCCTCCCATGCCGAGGAGAGTCGTCCGACGCTCGATTTGACCATCGTGTCGCCAGGACACCTCGTCACCCGGGGCCGGGGCATCGACGTCGACTGGTCAGGCGAAATCAGGGTCACCGGCGACACCAGCCAGCCCGAACTGCGCGGCTTGATGCAGATGCGTCACGGTCAGGTGGATTTTCTCGGACAGAGATTCCAGGTGGCCCGTGGCACCATCCAGTTTACCGGCACCCGGCCACCCAACCCGATCACCAACCTGGAGGCCATCCTGCAACGCAAGGATCTCCAGGCCACCCTGCATGTCCAAGGCCCCATCCGTACACCCAGCCTCTCCTTTGCCAGCGACCCGCCCCTCGCCCAGGACGACATCATTTCCAACATTCTGTTTGGTCGCACCACCGCTGAAATCAACCCCACCCAGGCTGCCAGTCTCGCCCTGGCCCTGCGCTCCCTGAAAGAGGGGAGCGGCAGCGGCTTTCTCGATCGGTTTCAACAGGCCATCGGTATCAGCAAGCTCGATTTCACCCCGGGTGATCGCCCGGAAACCGGCGTGGTCAAGGTGGGGAAATATTTGAACGATCAAATCTTTCTGCAAGTGGAACGCGGCCTTGCCCCCGGCACCGGCGGCGTCTCCGTCGAGATGGACATGACCCCCAATCTCTCTCTGAAAACCGACATGCACGAAGAAAAATCCCAGGAGATCGGCATCAACTGGAAGCACCAGTATTGAGGATTTTAAACCGTGTCCATTTTGGAATGCGTCGTTTGTTTATGATTGTTTTTGCGATTGAGCAAAAAAGAGCGACAGGAAAGACTCTTTTGGGGCTTCGCCCCAAACCCCACCAGGACTCTGTCCTGGACCTGCCAGGGAGCCAGCCCCCTGGACCCCGTTGACAGACGACCCTTGCCGTTGACAGCCCCTTGCCCGTGGCTAAAACTCAGAAGGAAGGGGCCACCACGACCGATCTTTCTTCCCTGGGGGATGGAACCTTGCCGGTTGCAACCGCACCCAAGCTTTCACGTATGGCTTTTTCTCGAAGAATGGCCTCCGTCCGAACTCTCTCCGCAGCAGCTTTCTCTTCGAGCAAGGATTTTTCCATGGACGCCTTTTGTTCAGCAAGGATCGTTGCTTCTGCGGCTTTCTGCATGGTAGCCCTCTCTGCGGCAGCTTTCTCTTCGGACAAACGTCGACGCGTCTCCTCCAGTTCCTTTTTCAACGCCTCTGTTTCGACTGTATTCCGAAGCCAGGCTCCTTCATTAACTTTACTTTCCTGTACTCTCAATTGTTCTTTGCTCAGGCATAACTTGGCAAGTTCGACGTACAAACCACTGGGAAATTTCTCCAGATAGTGCCCGCAACCGGAGGGAGTCTCTTTTGCGGATTGCCAGAATATTGTTTCATCGTGCTGCGTCGGGCCAGTACCCCCGCCCATGGCCGCTTTTGGGGAATCGGTTTCGGGCCTGAAGTAAAACGCCCCATCGGTTTGGTCGTAGATGGCTGGATTTTGTTGATGTCCAACGGTCAGCGCCTTCTTTTTGACTTCGACCCGGACCTTTCTTACCATCTCGTCCACCCTCAACCCAGGTTCGTTCATAGCCTTAACAAACTCCCTGGTGAAGAGTCCGTTTGGGTCGTTATCTCTCCCGGTCAAGGAGTCCAGGGCCTGCTCGTTAACACCGGCAGAGTAGATAACCATCAGCCCATTCGGAGAGGACATAACGGAAAGACCCTTATTTGAACCAATGCTGCGTCCTTTTCCCCGAAACGGATTATCGCGACAAGCGTCGATAATGGCAAGGCTGAACTTGGCTTTGGTTTGGGAAACCCGACTTAAAATGCCACCCAGTTCCACAGCATCATCTTCCAAGTCTTGTTCTTTTTCGGCCTCGATATCGACTGGCAACAGGTAGTTGGTCCCGCGCACCTGCACACCATGTCCGGAGTAAAAAAGCACTGCCACATCACCACTACCCAGCTGTTCAACAAACTCACCAACGGCTTTATTCATTTCTCGACGCGAAGCATTTTTACGCATAACAACCGTGAAGCCAAATCGCTCCAGTTCTTTTCCAACGGTAACGGCATCATTGACAGCCTTTTCCAAACGGGGAACCCTGTTATAGTCGTTATTTCCGATCACCAGGGCAACTCGTTTTTCTGCCGCCACGGAGACGGAAGACCATAACAAAGCCGTCAAAACCCACACCAAAGACGCTCGAACCAACTGGCTATACACAGTCTTTACTTCAATATCGTTCCGCAACTGAGTCCCCCCATCCGATGACTTTGGTCTTACTGAGACCTTCCTACCCCCCTTCGTGTGAAGGCCGCGCAACGACCCCCACACGAGGACACCTTCCCCACCCATGGGGATAGCTATAAAAGCAAGAAACATTCCAAAGCCTGGAACGATGACCTGAACAACTCAATTTTCAGAAAGATGGAGCAACCAGGACCATTTTATCTTCGGCCTTGGCCATGGCAAATCGCACTCGGGCACTTTCCAACTCTCTCATGAGTTTCATAATATCAACCAACTGGTGCACAGAAGTCCCGCGCTGCGGCCCGGAAGCTTCACCAAGAACCCCTTTTGGGAGCAGAATTTCGTACTTGATGTACTGTTCACTGCTGCCCTGATCGGAAACGGCTGGAGTTTGTTGACGGCAAATCCTTATGTTCGCCATATTCTCAATGGAGTTACCCATTTCCCCACCCATGGAGGGGACCGGAAACGCAACCAATCCAGCCAGCATCCAAGCCACATGTACCCACGTTGATCGATCCATACTCATCCTTTCATCCAGGCCTGTGGAGCGGTCACATCTCCGACCATCATCGCGCACGAGCCAATTCGAGAAGAGGTACGAGAGAACCCACGATCCCTGACCCGTCGTGGACTCCCTCGACAGTGGAGACAGACCATTTAGAACGTATAGTTAACCCCGATAAACGGCCCCTTGGTATTATTGGACGAAGTATTTGTTGTGCCGAACACAGCAGGTGAAGGTGTATCCGCATCCAGGAGCTGGAATTTGTAACCGGCCTGGATTCCCATACCACTTACGGCGGGCAGCATGTAATTGAGTCCAACCTCGCCTGAGAAATACTGGCAATTATTACTGCTTCCGTCTTGTAGTTTCCATTTCGATCCAATCCCATAAGCAAAACTCCCAAAGACGCCCAAAGGACCGTCTATTGGTGCCGAACCAACCACGCCAACAAAGGGGGTGTCCAGAGTCTTTTTCAATCGACTTTGAACTGTGCCAAGAAGTGCGTTGGCGCTTGAGTAATGATCCTCTGAAACATCAAATGACTCCTCAAGGTGTTTATATCCTGCTGCAACACCGAGCCTGTCCAGGACCATATAACCAAGGCTTGCATCATATTCCAGGCGCTTAGCTTTTATTGCAACTCTTACATTGTTGCCAGTAGCCTGCGTAAAGTAAAGTTTATCCAGGCCGTAACTTGTTTCTGGCGTATAACTACCCGTCATGAAAAACTTATTATACCTGACAGTCAATCCCGGGATGCCAACCAACCTATATGAGTCTGACGTTGTCTCGTATAATGAACTGCTTGTATCCCTAAATGATGTAAGAAGGTTATTATACCACCCCTTGAGTGCAACCGTAACGACCATATTGCTTGGCAAAACACCCTTTTTCGCTTCCGGTGCCTCTATACCTCTCACGGCAGTTTTTTGAAGATCGTCTGATGCACGTGTGGAGGACTCCGCACTCTTCATAGCCTCTCTGAAGAGTTCCTGGGCTTTGCGATGCGCCTCGTCAGACTCCCTTTGTTTGTCGATGGCATTCTGCTGGAGCGCTCCAGGGAGATCTTCCGCGTTGGCTACAAGGGGAGAGACCATGAATAGGGAAACCAGAGACAGGACAGATACGGCAGGCAGTTTATCGACAGCAGACCAAGAAACAGTACGGTAAAAACGCATAAATCGACCCTCCTTACAGTGTCCCAAAAAAAGATGTTAGAAAAATGACGGATTTTTCTGGTCAAGTTAAAGATCAACTTCAGGGCTGGTGCCTGCGTTTAAAAATAATTTTTTCCATGGTTCCAGTCTTTTGATCGTACAAGACCCGTGCATCATATTGGGCTGCCGGAGCATAGGAAGCAGATTCATTCGCTGAAGTGATCATTTTCATTACAACATCCATCAAAAACCCCACCATGATGCTTTTTGACTTTGGTCCATCAGAACCTACATCTGAGGGCTGCGCTTTAACCTGGCCACCGTTTTCGTGAACTGTCGACAGCCACTTATCCATACGCTCCGGTATGTCGCTCACAGGACGGCGATCAACCATCACCACCGTAACCTCGTCAGCTTGAGTATTCAAACTGCTGCGCAGGGTGTCGTCAAATACACTGGAATTCATAAATACGATATCCTCCCCCGGCTTGGCAGACGCCGCGAGCGCCGCAGGGTCGGAGGCGGTCGGCCCCCTACCGGCAACGCACCCCGATACGAGGATAGCCACCAGGACCGAAAAAACAGACTTCCTGCCACTCATTTTTCCCCCTCGTTCAGCGAAACATTCACCACCAGTCCGCAACCGCCCCGTCCCCTTGGTAACACTGAGATTTATTCCAAGTCAAGTGTTATCAGCTTACCTCAGTTTCGATGCTTGCTCAGACAGAGTGGATCTTGTCCAGGGGTGCCAATTCGAGGATGCCAACCCCGGGTTTCCTGCCACCGGGAGGTGGTGGCAGGAACATCTGGCGATGCTCTTTGGCCTCCAGTCTCTCTGGTGGCTTGAGGTTCGGCTCGGCGTTCGTTTTGCATCGGTTGACAAAGCCGGAAAAAAAGATCATCTCTCTCCAGCACCGTGTTGTTCCCGGGCGCCGGGTGGCGTTGTGCATCGCTGTCACGCTTGCGTGGCAACCCTTCTCATCGAAGAGAATCCAAGGAATGGAAAACAAGGCTGTGGACTCTCCTCCCCTTCCCCCCCCTGATCAGGAAAACGGCTGGACCATTGCGGACTCCCTCAATCTGTACAACGTTCAAGGCTGGGGTATCGGTTTTTTTGGTGCCAATGACCAGGGACACCTGACCGTCTCCCCCCTCATGGATCGGGGCCCCACGCTCGATCTCATGGAACTGGTCGACAATATCCAAAGCCGTGGCATCTCCCTGCCGGTGCTGATCCGTTTTTCGGACATACTGCGCGTCCGCATCCAGACCCTGCATGCCTGCTTCCAGAAAGCACGGGAAGATTACGAATACACGGGGCATTATCTCGGGGTCTACCCGATCAAGGTCAATCAACAACGCCAGGTCGTGGAGGAGTTGGTCCAGTTTGGTCAAGAGGTCGATATGGGGCTGGAAGCCGGTTCCCGTCCGGAACTTCAGATCGTCCTGGCCATGCTCGACAATCCCCATGCGTTGATCATCTGCAACGGGTACAAGGACGATGAGTTCATTCGTCTGGCGCTCATGGGGCAGCAGATGGGCCGCCACATCCATGTCGTGGTCGAAAAACCCCAGGAGCTGACCAAACTCCTCCAAATCGCCGACACATTGAACGTTCGTCCCAACATTGGCCTGCGCGTCAAGCTGGAGGCGAGCGGTTCGGGCAAGTGGGAAGCCTCCGGAGGACTCTTTTCCAAGTTTGGTCTCACAGCCATGGAGATCCTCGAAGCGGTGGAGGCGATCCAATCCCGGGGCATGCTGGATTGCGTCCGTCTGCTCCATTTTCACATCGGTTCACAGATCACCAACATTCGCAAATTCAAGAATGGCCTGCGCGAGGCCGCGCGATTTTACGCCGAGTTGCGTCGTCTGGGGTGTGCCGTCCAGTATGTCGACATCGGTGGTGGTCTGGGCGTCGATTATGATGGCTCGCAAACCACCCAGGACTCGTCGGTCAACTACTCCATCCAGGAGTACGCCAACGATGTCGTCGCCTACCTCCTCGAGGTGTGCGAAAACGAGGAGCTTCCCCATCCGGATATCATCTCCGAAAGCGGCCGTGCCTTGACGGCGCATCATGCCATGCTCGTCATCAATGTCCTGGAAGTCGCCCGCTCGGTCCCCTTCGACCGCCCGGTCACCCAGGAGCCTCATGATGCCCCGGAGATTCAAGAACTCGCCGAGATGTTGCACGACCTCAACGAAAAAAATGCCCTTGAGGTGTGGCACGATACCCTGCAACTCAAGGATGATTTCCAGAAAATGTTTGCCCTCGGTGCCCTGGATCTCGTCCAACGATCGAAGGGTGAGCGTTTGATCCGTCAAATCGCCTTTCGCATCGAAGAGATGACCCGAAACATGGAAAAACCTCCGCCAGAACTCCTCTCGACCATGGAGTATCTGATCGACAAGTACTACTGCAATTTTTCCATTTTTCAGTCGTTGCCGGACCATTGGGCCATCGATCAGCTGTTTCCGGTGGTTCCCATTCACCGCCTCAACGAACGTCCCACCCGCCTGGGCACACTCCAGGATATCACCTGCGACTCCGATGGCAGCATGGATCGCTTCATTCATCGCGAAGGGGGGGCGAAAAACTCCCTGGAGCTGCATCCCCTGCAAAACGGCGACTCCTATCTGTTGGGGGCTTTTCTGACGGGCGCCTATCAGGAAATTTTGGGCGATTTGCACAACCTGTTTGGCGACACCAACGTCGTTCATGTCTCGGTAGCCGAAACCGCCAAGGGGTGGGAGTTTCGTCAGGTTCTGGCCGGTGAACTGGTACGCGACGTCCTGCGCTACGTCTCCTACGATCCGGAGGAACTCGTCCGCCGCGTCGGCCGCCTCACGCGCAAAGCTGTCAGCGAAGGTCGTGCCAATCCAGAACAGGCACGCGCCTTCGTCCGAGCCTACGCCGCCGCATTGAACGATTATACCTACCTGGAAACAAGTTGATCCTGAACTGAAAATTGCACCGTGTGTGCCGGTTGACGCGGACAACTCCCGGCTACTTTTTCCCGATCACAAAAAAACGACGTATTTCAAAATAAACGCGGTTCAAGGTCCGATTTTTCAAGCATGCCAATTTCAAATGCGATTGCCCTGAGGTGAACGCGGTTTATCCTTGCGGAATCAGTATTTTAATCGTCGATGCAGGAGAACGCCCGCTCCAAAGCGACCCCAGGCGGACCGGATGGGTTGGCAAGTCGGTCGGCAAGCTCCCCGGCCTGACGGAAAAGGTCGTGGAGATGAAGGTAGGTGAAGGTGCCATTCCGGCCGAAAAGATGGAGGTTGGCAAAACCACCCAGATATTGCCGCAGGGTGGCCAGCGCCGGGATGCTTGCAAGGTCCAGGATCGGATAGGCCTGGACCATGTGGTGGCTGGCGGCACCTGTCACGGCGCTTGCCCTGACCAGCTGCAATTTTTCCAGGTGAGCGATCATCGTCGCCGTCAACTCTTCGGTGGAGGCGGTCCAGAAGGGATCACGCCGTTGGCAGGGGATCTCCAGGACCAGGGAACTCTTGCCGACCGGGGCCATGGCCGCAGAGCGGTTTTTCGGTTCGCAGGCGCGCGTAAAAGGGATCCGTTGATCGGGAAAATAGAGGGAGCCATGGTTCGAGACCCGGTCGACATCGAGAAAAAGGGCCAGCAGCACCATGTGGCGAAAACGCAAGGCGCTGACAGCCGCGAGAATGGCCGCTTCCGGTGCCGGATCGAGCATTCTGACCACATGGGTGATCGGCAGAGTCGAAATCACCTCTTGCACCGGCTGCCGCTGTCGGCTGTCGGCAACCTCGATCGCCGTGATCCGCCCTTCCCGATGGAACAAGCGGGTGGTCGGTGCAGCCCGGCGCAACCCCCAACCTGGCACAGGAGCCGTGGCGGAAGCCTGCTCGATCTCCCGTGACAGGGCGTCGACGAGATCACCGATGCCATCACGGGGATAGAGGAAAGCGCCATCCAGGTGGGCGATATGGCGCCTTTTCCCCAGCAGGGCTTCCCTGACAAGGCCACTGGCTGTCAAGCCCTTGATGCGGGAACCAGCCACCGCCGGCGATAAAAGGTGGGCCGGGGTTCCCCAAAGTTTTTCCGAATAACGACAAAGAAACCTCTCGGCGATATACACGCCAAAAGCCGCCTCGGCCCCGCTTCGGAAACTGGGGGTTGACCGGGAATCAGGCAGGAGGGGACGTTGCAGCCAGTCGCGCAGGGCCCGCCACCCCTCCACCGCGCCAAGATTGCCAACAAGATTGAGAGGGGTCAGAGGAAAATCGAAACGCTGCCCCCGGTCGAGAATCTGGCTGGGCATGTGAATCCGCTTCAGCTTTCCAGGCATCAGCGCCAATAAGGCTTTCGTTACCTCCGGATCCTTGTCGTGGAAACGATGGGCGCCGGAATCGTAACGAAAGGGGCCATGTCGAAAGGTTATGGCATTGCCGCCCAGGACGCTGCTTTTTTCCAACAGCAGGCAATGCCCTCCCCGGCGAACAAGCGACCAGGCAGCCATGAGACCGGCAGCGCCACCACCCAGGATGGTAAAAGGAGGGGCGGGTAATGCCAATTCCAGATCAAGCGTCTGCTTCGTTGACTGCCTCATTCACTCCTCGCCGTACCCAACACCTACTGTCTCGTCGCTCATTCGTTGTCGCCTCGCATCCATCTTGATCTGGAATTGGAATAACGCAGTCCACGGGGTATGGATCGAAAACCATGATCAGCCATCACGACCCTCCGCCACTCTCCATGGAGCTGCGGGGCAGGGAAACATGACAGATTTCCCCCCTTGCGTCGGAGGAAAACTCTGTCTTTTCAGGGGGTGGATGGATTGGCAGAAGATCCCATGCCAAAGGACCAGCGACCCAGCGTCAGGTTGAGTTCCTGATGGGAGGGAACAAAACAGGCCCGACAGGCGGCGGTTTGTTCGCGCAAGGTCGCATAAGCCGGTGATCTCCAAATATCGACCACTCCCTGGTCAAACACCGATCCGCTGGTGGTGATGCCCTTCTCCATGAAGGGAAGACAGGGATGAACCCGACCCTCCGGTCCGATGACCAGACTCGCATAGCCGGCGAAACAGGGACCAGGAAAGGGACGGTCAGCGAAAAAATCCGGCAGGGTATCGATCAATCCGGCAGAGATGTCGGTTTCACCGGCAGTTTCCCGCGCTCGGAGTATGTCCATGGCCATGCGCGCCTCTTCTTCTGTCCAACCTGGCTTCTTTCCCTCGAGGTTTCCATAATCTCCGGATGGGGTTGCGAAACCAAAGGTCGGGCGTACCGGCACCAGGGAAACGGTATCGGCACCAAGTTTTTGCGCCAAGGTGAAGGTCTCCGAAAGTGTCGGCAGGGACAGGCGGCTGATGACAGAGGCCAGGGAGATACGACTCGCGGCATCGGTACGGCGCCGGGCGGCCACCAGCCATTTCAGCGCCTGGCAAGCCCCGGCAAAAGCGCCGGGACCGCGCAAACGATCGTTGGTCGCCGGGTCGGAGCTGTCAAGGGATACGGCCACCGAAGCCGGACCGATGCGCAAAAGCTCATCCGCAACCTTTTCGGTCATCGGCAAACCATTGGTATTGAGATGAAACGGCAACGACAAGCTGCGGGCTGCGGAACAAAGATCAAGGATCCAGGGCAACAACAGCGGCTCACCACCGCTGAAGGCGATGCCGCTGACGCCAAGACGTTTGAGTTGGCGCAAAACATCGATCCAGGCGGCCAGATCTCCGGATCCCTTTTCCACCGCAGTTTCGGGGCGACGGATACCGCACATGAAACAGCGCAGATTGCAGCGAAAGGAGGGAGAGACGACAGCGACTACCGGCCCGCACAGAGGGTGCCCAAGACGTTGCGACAGGGGGATCGCCAGTCCTTTTACGACCTGCCGGATCAACCAGTCGACGCGGCCCCTCCTGAGATGGAGCCAAGCGGTATGACGATAACGTTCGCGCATGTTTCTCGAAACGGGTGTGCTGAAACCCGGCCACATTGCCGGAGGGTCATTCCAATTCCAGATCAAGATGGAGGCGAGGCGACAACGCGTGAGCGACGAGACAGTACGTGTTGGGTACGGCGAGGAGTGAGTGAGGCAGTCAACGAAGCAGATGCCTGATCTGGAATTGGAATCAGCCCCCCCCGGTCGGTCACTGTGCGGGCGATCTCCCTGCAAGTCAAGTTGACATGATTTCGCTGTGTGCGTCGGGACTCTCCCCCCGTCCTGGAAGCAAATTTTCCCGGATGATCTTTATGCCGTGCTTCTGATACTCTCCCCTGCGTGTCTGCCGCGTGTCGATACAGGTGCGCAACGCCATGATGTCATCAAACCTTGACTTTCGATCGGGGCTTTGCCTGGGGAATCCGGCAAGGCACTTCATGCACATCCTGGCCCCTGCCTTGATGGCTGCTGTCTTTCTGCTCATGGCCTGGGACAGCTGGCTCATGTGGGTCAATCCTGTCGTCGATTTTGGCCGCGAACTCTATCTTCCCTGGGCAGTTCTGAACGGAAAACGACCGTTGACGGACATCCAGGTGGATCATGGCCCCTTCTCGACATATTACAACGCCCTGATATACCGCTTGTTCGGCACCTGTGTGCAGACCCTGCTGTGGTCCAACCTGGTCTGGGCGGCATGGGGCAGTGTGGCCATCTACTGGTATTTTCTGCGTTGTCAGGGTGTGTCTGCGGGATTGTTCGCCGCGTTGTCGTTCATTCTGATTCCAGTGTTCTCCTTGTCGGACTCTTCCCTTTTCAATTTCATGGCTCCCTATGCCAATGCTCTGACCCATGGATTCATCCTGGCCATCTTCTGTCTGTTGTCCCTTTCCCTCTTCGCGACGACCCAAAAACCCCGTTTTTTTTACCTTGCGGCGCTGCTGGTCGGCATGGTCTTTCTCACCAAACCAGAGCCTTTTCTCGCCGTAGTGGTTGCTTTTCTGCTGGTGGTCATCCTGCTGACGGTCAGGCCATCTCCGGGTTTTCCACGCCTTGTTCCCCTCCTGCCCGGAGCGCTGGGGATTGCCCTGGTGCCGACGTTCTCCTTTCTGCTCCTGTTCAGGTTTCTCTATCCGGATCAATCCTTTGTCATCAACCTCAAGGTCATTCTTGGTTCCTGGAGCCATCTGTACAGCCATCACTACGTTGGTACCTATTTCCAGGAAAGATCGATGGGAACCGATGCCCCCTTGCGTCATATCGTCCTCATGTCGCTCTCGGCTGCGATTCTTGGCCTGATCATGGCCTTGTCCCGGAAACTTCTCCACCTGTCATCCCCTCCGTGGAGAGGGATCACCTGGCTACAACCAATCGTGGCGGTTTCCCTGGCCATGCTGGCCGTGATCTGGATGGTCCTGGAGGTGTATCTCTTCGACGGGGGGTTCCGGGGAGGATCCTTGTTGGTGTCAGGGGTCATCTCCTGGTACCTGATCAAGAGGTTTCCGGTTCGCAAGGGGGATGGGTTCGACACGCGGAGTCTGATGATGCTGGCGTGGGGCGCCTTCGCCCTGACTTTGGAGGGGCGTGTCCTGCTCAATTCCGGGCTTTACAGTTTCGGTATCATCCTGTCCACGCCCTGCGTTGTGTTTCTGGCCGCTTTCCTCGTTGGCGATTGGAGTCGCCTGAAACCGGAGTTCGGCCATGAGCAGGTCTGGATCAGCCGTTTCGCCGCGATTTTCCTCTCCCTGGTACTGTGCATGATGGCAGGGTTGAACCACCACAGAACACGCGATATGACTAAAAGCATCGGGGCGGGCTGCAATCGATTCATGGCCCATGCAAAACTGCCCTACTGGTCCATCCACGGTGAGGTGGACAGGTGGGTGCGGGAGAGCTTGAAACCCCGGCAGACTTTTATTGTACTGCCCGAAGGCCTCATGTTCAACTTTCTCCACCAGGTGACGAATCCGTCCCGTCTGATCAAACTGTTGCCTCCAGATTTGACAGTGTATTCCCAGGAAGAGGTTATCGACATCCTGGAAAAGGCCCATCCTGACTTTATCCTCCTGCTTTTCCGGCCCATGCCGGAGTATGGATTCTCCTCTCTCCGCGACTATGCCGACACGGTGTGGAGGTGGCTGTTCCGGCACTATCATCTCCAGGAGACGATCAAACTGCCGCTTTCGAGCCGATTCAACACCCATGATCTGCTGGTTCTTGCCGTCAACAGCGATCATTCCGGAGCCGCTTCCGGGTTGGTTTCGGGAAAGGGTCGTGGCTCCTCCGGCCAAGACTCCCCCTGGCAGCCACCGTGACCAACAAGGAGGCACGGCGCAGGGTGAAGACTCCCATACCGCCCTGGTCACAGGAGCGGCATCCCTGACCCCCTGCGTCGTCTCGCATCCATCTTGATCTGGAATTGGAATCAGGAAGGCGTAGCGGGTGGTTGACCTTCGCGCGGGCAGATGAAGGCATCGCCGAGGATCGATTCATCCAGGGGGACACGCCCGGAGAAGGGTTGTGGCGTGACCTGACGGCGCAAGCACTCCTTCTCGATGGACTCCAGGAGCAACTCGGCCAGGGTAGCATAGGGAGTTGTAGGAGCGGCGTTCTCCCGGATGGTCTGCACCATGGGTTCGATCCAGCGTCCAAGGTGATGCTCGAGAAACTTGATCCCGGCAGTGGCGGCAACCTGCATCTGTTCGGTCCACCCCTCATCGAGGGCATACCCCTCCTTGATCAGCAACAGGCTGTAAAACTCCAGCTCGGTGCATAGATGGTCGGGGAGATCGGGTTGAGTGGGGGAGGGTTCGACGCTGAAAGCCCGGTAGAAACCGCTGATGTCAGCCAGTTCCACCGATTGCCCCCCGATGCGGCGGGCATCGCCATAAGATGTCTCGTGCAGAGAACACAATCCTTTACCCAGAAAGAGCCGGACATGCTCCTCCTGCAGGGCAGCCTCCTCGACCATGCCCCAACTGGATCGAAAATTTGTCAGGGCCGGGGTTGTTTCCCTGGGGATGGCAGCACCATCCACCAGGAGTTGTGCCAGATGACCCGGATGGGGGTAGGAGAACCCCCGTGCCAGGAAACGGAAAAAAGCGGCTGCAGTCAACACCTCCTGCAGCCGCCCCTCCAGATCATCCGGGCTGGAACATGCGTTTCCTTGCCCGTTCATGGATATCCTTTATTTTGCGAGAGAGAGCTGCACCCAATCCGACCAGGACTTGCGTGACCCCACCTCCTTGGCACCCCCTTCCCAGACGGCGAAGGCGGCAATCGTTTGTCCACCTGGTTCCAGACGCGGGGCGTTGGCGGCGTCAGGAGCCATGGGCACGGTGATGACGACATGCCAGGCGCCATCCTTCCAGATGCCATTGCCATCGGCTTCCTGATGCTGTTTGACCGTCAGAGTGCCGAAACCTTCGGCCACCTGATCAAGCACCGGGCTGTCCCGATGTTTGGCAACGGGATTGTCCACACCACCTGCGCCCATGTAGGCGCGCATGTCCAGGGTATTGAGGACCTGGTCTGGATAGAGGTCGGTCTGGGCATTTGGGTAGTTGTCGCGAATGGTCATGTCCCGTTTGCGAGCCAGATCCGTCTGGAAGGCAGCGCGCCATTGGACGATGTTGACCCGTTCGCCCGGGGCGCCCATCATCGGGTTGACAGCGGCATCGGCCCGGTAGCGGACAGGCAGCTCCACGGCCACCTGATCACCGAATTGGTCCACCACCACCCGATCGCTCTGGGTGGGGTCTTTCCATTCGAGGAGCAGCGACAGCCAGTGTCCATTATGCACGGAGCGCACAGTCATGGCGTTGACCGCCGGTTGGGCGTTGGTCGGTGTGGCCACGCCCTGCGGTTGCATGGTGACGATCACCGATTGGGCCTGCGCCCAGACCGGGGCGGCAGGATCGAGGAGTGGTTCTTTGCTCTCCACCCGGATCGCCCGGAGTGCCCCCGCAGGGGGCGGGGCAACCTGGGTGGGTGCGGTCGCATAGTGCACGGCAGCGGTTGGTACTGCCGGTGCTTGGGCTTCGGTCCCGGCGGCGGTGGCATTCCCCGCCATCCCGGCGATCAGGGCCGACAGCCAAAGGGCTCTGTTCCATCCGTTCATGGCTTTGTCCCCCGTCAGGTGATGTTGCTGCGATGGGTTTTGTAGGCCTCGTCATAGGCCACGCGCAGGAAAGTGGGTTCACGCATCGGAACCCGCACCAGCTCCTGCCCTTGATCGTCAAAGCCGACGGCGGTATCCCCTTCCAACTTGAAGCGGTCGATGATCATGGGCGTGGCACCGAACA
>JADGCJ010000039.1 GCA_015229045.1 Magnetococcales bacterium | reverse complement strand
GACCTGTCCGGTCGCCAGCCCCCTGGACCCCGATGCCAAAAAGCGATCATGGCCTTGGGTGTGCCGGTTTCAAATGCGATTGCCCTGGGTGATGTCCTGGCGCACCTGATCATTTTCGTGTAGGATGGCTCCCTGCCGCTCCTGGTGGAGGGGGGCTTCCCCCGTCCGTGAAGCTTGGACTGAGAGCTGGTATTACGGTGCAGCCAAACCAGGTAACAAGGGAATGTCGCCATGTCGGTCGATGATCTGGATCTCGAAAAATTTGCCAAGGTTCTTCAGCTTACCGACTCCTCCCACGACGGCGAAGTCCTGAACTCCATCAGGCTTGCCAATCAGATGCTGAAAAAGGCCGGGCTCACTTTTCAGGATATCGTCACACAGCGTGAGGCTGACACCTCCGTCACTGCCATGCGTACCGAATTCTTGCGTCGCATGCAGCAGCTGATGCAAAAACATCAGGCCGAACAGGAGAGCATGAAAGAGGAACACCGCAAAGAGGTCGATTACCTCAACCGACGCATCGTCTGGTGGCGGGAAAAATCTGTACACGCGAACAACGAAAACCACCAGGAAGAGATCTTGAAACTGAATCGCAAGATTGATTGGTGGCGTCATAAATATCAGTATCTTCTGGAACGCGCCGAACAGGAAAAAGCCGAGCTGGCTGCCACCATGACCAAACGGATCCATTACTGGAAAAGCAAGGCCAACGGCTCCCTTCTGGGGTTTCAATCGAAAAATCCGGCTGCCTGATAGAAGTTTCAAGGTAACTATTCAGTACCCCCTCAAGAAAGGCTTGGACATGAAAGCCTTTGTCAGGGCTTCGCCCCGAACCCCACCAGGACTCTGTCCTGGACCTGTCCGGTTGCCAACCCCCTGGACCCCGATTCGTTGCTGGGTGCTGAATAGTTACGTTTCAAGCAGCTCCGACCACCGGGCAGTTGTGCCTGTGCCCGGCATGACGGAAGCGCGTACGCAGATTGAACAAGGGTCGTTCAAGTCCGTGGTAGGAGACGAAAGAGACGACAAGAACAGCAACCAGCCATCCCGGGAAAGAGATCCACCATACCGGGCCGAGACCAAACAGTTCGGGTTTTGTGCAAAATATTTGCTGCCAGATGTAAATCGAGTACGAAAGAATGCCAATGTTACTGACCAGACGCCAGTTCAGGATACGATAAAAGCCCCAATCCGGCATGAAAATGCTTTGCAAGACCAGAACGGCCAGGCCAAGAACCTCCAGGGTGCTGCCCAGGGGCACGGTGACAATGCCAAGAATCAACAATCTGACCAGTATGTAGGGCGTGAGGATCATGGCCAGGGCCACGAGGGCGGGTTTCCAGGGCCGGGTTGTCAGTACCCTTTTCAGGATGGACGGGTAGCGGTCGAGAAGAAAGGCGCAGCCACAACCAATCGCCAACGAATCCATGCAGTTGAGAAGAGATGATCGACAAAAAAGAGGGGATGTCGACATTTGAGTATAAGTGACAAGCCGAGATAGAGAGGAGAGGATCAAAATTGTGCCCAGAATCAAAAAAGTGCGGCGAAAGCGGGTGGCAAGACCGAACATGACGAAAGAGAAGGGCCACAAAAGATAAAACTGCTCTTCAACGGCAAGAGACCAGAGATGTGCGCTGGTCCAACTTCCCAGGATGAAATTGGTCGTGAAAGTGAGATTGGCAATCCACTGGGCGGTCTCCTGCGCAAAAGGGGTGAAAGCCTGGAGTCCGGCAAGCACCAATAGAAAAGCCACATAGACCGGAAGAATGCGCAAACAGCGCCTGATATAGAAACGTCCCAGATGAACCTGGCCGGACACTCTGTTTTCGATCAGCATCAGCCAGGTGATCAACAGGCCGCTGATCAGAAAAAAACAGCGCACCCCCAGTTCGCCATCGAACATCCATTTGAAGAGCCCCTCCAGATCGTGGGGAAAACCCGGCGTGAAGGTGCAATGTGCTCCAACCACCATCGTGATGCTGACCGTGCGCCAGCCGTTGAGTGAGGGCAGTCGCGACGACCCCTCCGTATCGCCGGATGGCAGGCGCTCACCGGAGCATGACGTATCGACTTTCGATAAATTCATCTGTTTCCAATCTTTGAAAAACAGGCCTCGATCATTGTTTCGGCCATGGGCGATGGTTTGTCGAAAAAATAAGTAACTGCCCAGGTACCCCCTCAAGAAAGGCCTGGAAATGCGATTGCCCTGCTACCTGGGCAGTTACAAAAATAAAACATATCGACTCATGTTCTCCATCAAGGTGCGGTTTTTAACACCTCCATCCAGGCATTGGCAAACTTTTCCTGACCACTGGCGGAAAAATGGACTCCATCATGTCGACTCTCTGCCGAAGCGAGCAGGGAGTCGGTATCCACGCCAGGGAGGATATTCCTTGATCGATCCACCAGGGATTTTTGAGCCAGCGCAACCGGATTGTCCGGACTCCATGCCGGGGATGTTCTTGAGGCAACAGAGACATAAACGGGAGCGGGAATGCCCCTTTTGCGGATCGAATCGACCAGTGAACGAAACATTTTTTCATACTCGACCTTTGGCGTGTTCAGGGCAAAATCGGTCTCGCCCTGGTGCCAGAGAATGTGCGTCACGCGATAGACTGGTTTGACACGATCGAGTATCGACAGCATCTTTTTGTTGAGATCTCCACCCTCCTGCCACCTTTTGATGGGTGATCCGCCAATGCCTGCCGGGATCAATATGACCCGATCAGCCATATGATTCTGGACAAGTCTGTTTCCCAACAGCGTCCAGGGTTCTCCGGCCTGGTCGGTTGTGCCAAGAAGAGGCGACGAGGCTACGAAACAGTCGCCTTCAAAGTAGTTGACGACCTTGTCACCCGCCGTCGACGCGTGACGTTGTTCCGCGCTGTTGGCGGTATTGGACTGGCCTATGGTGAACAGGACAACCGTTTGCGCTGTCTGTTCGGGGCAGGGGATTTTTTTCTTGTCCGGGTAACCGATCAGGCGATAGTCCGCATCGTAGACGGCCTCGCGCAGCAACTGTTTCTTGATTCTTGACAGTCTCTCGACAGGCCAAGGAAGATGATTGTGGCTGAGCAGGCCAACCCAATACCCAAGAGCGAATGCACAAAAGAGCAGAATCGATACCAGTTTTTTGTTCATCGGGGTTGATTCACCGTGACAGGGCGTTTTATCTGGAAAGGTACTCCCCCCGGCCGATGGTTGGCAAGCCTTTTGCTTAAACGGTATTTTCAGGTGGCATTTTCAGGATTTGTCAACGAGGAACACAATGAACGTCATGGGCTTCGCTGCTCCCAGTGGCACAGGAAAAACCACCTTGATGGTTGGGGTGATCGCGGCGTTGCATGCCAGAGGGTTGCGGGTGGCGACACTCAAGCATGGTCACCACGCGGCCGACCCGGACATCCCGGGCAAGGATACACACCGGATGCGTCAGGCCGGGGCGGAGAGCGTGCTCTTCTCCGGTCCCGGCTTGTGGTTCATGATCCAGGAACCCCGGGGAGAGCCTCCGGGTCTGGAGGAGCACCTTGCCCGCCTGGCGGGACATGACCTGATCCTGATCGAGGGGTACCTGGATCATTCCCATCCCAAGATTGCCGTTTATCGCTCATCGGCGCCCCAGGGGTCGCAGGATCGGCCCATGAAAGGTGTCGTGGCCGTGGCCTGTGATCAACCACCCCCCGTGGTCACACCAGGAGTGACTTTGCTCCCCCTGGATGATGCCGAACGGGTGGCTGCTTTTATCATGGAGTTTTTTGATCTTCCTCGCGCGGCTTTTTCGACCGGACCGCATCCATCCCGGGACATGCAGTTTTTATTGTGATGGACCTGCCGGCTTTCTAAGGTACTTCCTGGCCATTGTAAATGCGCTTGGTTCGGAGCCCGGCATTTTTGGGAATGTGATCCCCTCAAACTTGGTTAACTGCCCGGTTAACTGTTTTAGCAACGCATTGAAAGAAAAGGCTAAAACAGTTAACCATACCTCGAAACAGTCAACCGCCCCATATCCGGTTCAATCTCTGGGCGGGTTGCTCTCGGAATGCGCGCGTATGCCACAATTTTTACGCGTGCAAAATGGGATATTTTTTTGCACTGCAAAAGAACAGAAGTCTATTGGCCAGCCAGGGGGAGGGTGCCAGATACCCCCTCCGCTTTGATCCGGACTGGGCTCCCCGGATTTGGGGATCAAAGTTCCTGCCAGAGGACGACGGACTGTCAACCTTTCACCTGGTGGGCAGGCATGGATCCAAAACTGGATCGGTACCATTCTTCCCTGGATGGTCGCGTTTGAAACGCGGATGGGGGGCAAGAACGGCTGAAATTCCAGCCGAGTGAACGGGGGCGGAAGCCCCCCCGGCGAACCGCCAAGGATTCCTCGGTAGTCGACATCACCTCACGGGTTGTGCCGCTGGTGGCTGCGGGGGTGGAGATGGCAGGCGCATTTCCTGACTGACGTGCGGGGGAGTGTAGGCAGGTTGGGCAGGCTGGTTCATCTTCATCATGGCGAACATGGCACCGATGATCAGCGCGGTCTGAGCAGCAAACATGCCAGCGGTCCATTTGAGCATGTCTGTCTTGGCATCGGCAATATCTTTTTCAAGACGAAGAACGTCCCCCTTCGTTGCCAACTCCTGGAGCCTGGATTCTTCCACCTTTCGCAGGATGTCGGTGAGAGCCTCCGCCTGTGCTTCCGCTTGAGCAGGTGGAACACCAGCGGTTTCCAGTTTCTTCACGAAGGCCAAGGTGTCAAACGTAATGGTAGTCACATCATGTTTCCTCCTGTGTTCGAGGATATCTCAGATTGTCCTAAGATATCCACCTGCATCGATTCCGGGCAGAAGCACCGAAACAAAAACGGGCAATGCCTTCGTTGAGTTGATTTCGCTCGTACCGCCAATCCGAACCCAAACCGATTGATGAAAAGGCCGATTACATTTTACAACCCTCAAACTCTCACACACGGGACACTGAACGTCCACGACAGCCATCATACCCTCCTTGGCAAAAGGAACGCTGTCGTGGATTTTACACAATAAACCAAACAGATGCCCTACCAGAAAAAAGAAATTTCAAAAGACTTGGGATGGAGTGCTGATCATGGAAGATGGAAGGTCGCCTCGCATTTGGCGGTTTCCCGTGAGATGATGCTCACGTCATCTTCCCAATAGCGGTAGGCGGGATTGGGCATCCGCCACTGGCCATAGATGGAAGCGAGATGTTCATCGGTACGGGCGGGAATGGTCCACTCCCTGCCGAGAAACCAGCCGCGTTCGGTCCCATGCCAAGGGAAGGCGCAGGTGATCAGGGATTGAGGATGTTTTGGCGATAAACGATGAAAAAGCAGGTATTGGGCCATACCCAATTCCCGTTTCATGATGAAAAGATCGAATTTTCGCCCCCCTTTTACAAAGCTGTACTCGCTTGCCACGCCATCGTTGGCAAAATAGGTGATCATCAGCTCGAACCCCGCAGCCTCGAGCCGTGATATAAGTTCTGGCAACAGATGACGTTCCGAATCAAAAATCAGGAAATCGGCGTCCCTGTCCCAGGGCAAGATCCGGCCCTCCCGCATCCACCCCAGCAGGACTCCTCCCCAGAGAACAATATGATCCTTGAAAGGTGGTTCTGCAACAATGACCTGGAATTTTAACAGGTTGCTCTGGAACATCTTGTCAAAAAGGCGGCATGCCGACGAAATCTTGAAGCCATGCACGGCAATTTCCAACCAAACCAGACACCACTGCCAAAGCTTGTCAAGATTCCGTCCCATGCTTCCTTGGCGCATTGCACATCCCGTTCCTTATACATTCGAGAAAAAAACCAACCGTACCCACCGACCGAAAACGTGGCCGGACAATCGCCGGGAGGCCATGATCAACCCCTCGATTTCGTCAACATCACGTTGAACCTGAACCTGTTATATGCATAGCCGGAAATAGCCTGATCCGCGCATGAACACCGAAAGGAGGAGTCGACCCGTGCCGCTACATCCTGAAACCATGATCGATCAAAGTAGAGATGGTCCAGATGGCGATAGCTCTCAGCATAATGCGCACCCAGTTTTTCCTGTCTGAAAGCGAGGCATTCCCGTTGTGTGGCCGCGTCTGGAACATCCAGCACGGCAACCGCGTTCCGGGCTTTTCGCAGCATCCTTTCAAGGACAGCCGCAGCGTATTCCAGATTGGAGAAGTAAAAAAAGACCGAATTGCTGAGTACAACGTCATATTGGGGACTTTGGGAAAGCTCCGCCGCCGTGCCAAAGGTGAAGGATCCCGTCGGGATAGCCTGTTGCGCCATGGCCAGCAGGGGTTCGGAGTAGTCGATCCCCGCGACGACACAGCCGGAGAGATGCAGGGGATAAAGGAAGGCCCCCGCCCCGCACCCCACCTCGAAGAGGGAGTCACCGGGGAGAATGCCCAGGCGTTGTTGGATGCGTGTGACATGGTCCATCCATGCCTGCTCGCCGAGTTGGCTCACCTCGTCGAAGCCATCTGCGGCTATGAGCTGTGCCAGTGGGGAGCCGGAGATCAGGGACCGCTGCCGCGAACCCCAGATTTTCCACCAGTCATTCACGGGAATCTCCCCCGAATAGTTCCGTGGCGACGGCCTTCTCCTCCAAATTCGGAGAGAGCGCCATCATTCCGGGTGCTGACCCCAAGGCCACATCGGCCCGCCTCTGCAACACCACCCCAACCACCAGCATGGTCGATGTCCAGATGGCCAGGAAGAGGGGTACGGCATGAAATCCTTCGATGAGTACGATACCCGCCAGTATCAGCGCCAAAGAGCTGGGGCCGGAGATGCGCCAAAGTGCGAGCGGGGTGGATTGATGAAGGTGATAGCGCATGAGAAACAGGTTATTGTGAAACACAAGCGGATTCCACGCACCCCTTTTCGGACTGACGACACGCCCGATATGTTTCAGAGAGAGTTGGCGTTGCCTGTAGTATTGAGCCAGCATGCTCCAGGCGAAAGATCCCGTATGCTGAAGAAAGATACGGGCATCCTCCGCCTCCAGCGCAAGGGGAGATTGCGGCAGGAGGCGTCGGAACATGGCATGCTGGTCGACGAAATAAAACGAAGTCGCGATCAGGCTGGCGCTGCCTACAAAAGCCACCGCGCAGGCGATGCAAGAGATCGCCCCTTCGATATCGGGGCGGTAAATCCAAAAGAAAGCGCTGGCCATGGCCATGATCTTGACGTCATCGAAAATGTGATCCAGCATGCCCCCCACAAAGGTGCAGCGGTTCACAGCGCGTGCCAGTTGACCATCGGCGCAGTCCAACAGGATGGAGAGGATCAGGAGAACAGAAAACGCCACCGGCGCCTGTCGCACCACGCACCACGCGGCCAGCAGGCCGGTCACCAGGGAAATCAAGCTGACCTGATTGGGTGAAATGGGAAGGTGCTTCAGCGCTCCATGGACCAGTCCATGGGCAACCGGGCGAAAGAGATACTGGTCACTGAAATCATCCAGATTTCTCAGTGAAAACTTCGGGGCAGGGTCACTTGCCGCCTTACCTTTCAGCATAGGGGTCATGACCTGCATTCCCCGATGGCTTCTCGATCGGAAAAGCGTATCACGCGAACGGCCATGGGGCACCCCCACCCGGACAGGGGCCCTCATGATGCCACCGCCGGGCACACCAGGCGGCCAGGGTTGTCCAGTTCATTGGGGCTGGGATCTCTTCTGCCACGCACGGGACTCCTTGTGTGGACCAGCGTTGCAGGGGTCGCCGAATGTCCCTTTGGGAATCTCTTTCGGGTCAGGCGGAACCATGTAATCGCCGAAATAGAATCTCAGGAACCAGTCGTATCTGTTTGGAACCGGATAGGTATGACCTTCGAACAAGACCGATTTCAGAGGAAACACATCGCCGAGCGCATAATAGTGCCCCCAACAATCAGCGCGCTTGCTCCTTGTAATCATTTTTCTTATCAATATCAAATAATTTTTTAGTCTGGCACACAAAAAACACCGGGATGGATCCGGGTAGACGAAAATGTCCACCTGCATGCCATCCTGCCAGGGTACGGGTACGTCACATGTCAGATAAGTGCTGTAGCGATCACGCAACTTGAAGATGGGGAATCTCGGTGACCAGAGGGGAAAATCAGGATCGGTTTCCGGAGATTGAAAAAAGATGCCCGGGGGCAGCTCCGGAACGACCTTATCGACAAACCTGACATAGTCCTTTTGGAACATGCCAACATCGATATCGGAGTCCCAAGGCAGCATGCGACCGTTTTCCCGAAGAGCGCCGATCACGGCACCAAAATCCAACCAATAGAGGATACCGTGCTTTCTGGTCAAATGATCAAGGATCCTCAGCATGCGGATCATGACCAGCTGACATTGACGATTCGGTGTTTCTCCTGTCTCACGCAGGTCGGGAAACAAGGTATCGAGATCCATGGCTCCCACTCCCCTCCCAGCCGGAAAATCAAGCACTCTCCGGTAGTGCATCTGTTTCGTTGATCGTGTAGAATCCCCGACAGCGTTCCTTTTGCCAAGGAGGGTACGATGGCTGTCGTGAACGTTCAGTGTCCCGTGTGTGGGAGTTTGAGAGTTGTAAAATGTAATCGGCCTTTTCATCAATCGGTTTGGGTTCGGATTGGCGGTACGAGCGAAATCAACTCAACGGAGGCATTGCCGAAAGTCCGTATCATGCCTTTTTCGTACACCGCACCTCGTGATCCAGGTCATCATGTTGCTTGTGGAAGAGTGTGGCGTAGCGGCCATTCAAGGCCATCAACTGCTGGTGCGTGCCCTCCTCGACGAACCGACCCTGTTCCAGAAAGGCGATGCGGTCGGCGTGACGGACGGAGCCAAAGCGGTGAGAGATCAATAATATAGTCCTACCATGTGCCATATGGCGCAAGGTGTGGGTGAGCGACTCCTCTGCCTCTGGGTCCAAATTCATGGCCGGTTCGTCCAGGATGAGGATGGGGGACTCCTTGGCGAAGGCCCGGGCCACCGCCACCTTGCGCCACTGGCCGCCCGACAGATCGTGGGTGCCAAACTGGCGTCCGAGGAAGGTATCGTACCCTTGGGGCAAGGTGTTGGCGATGGAGTCCAACCCCAGTTCGGAAGCCAGTCTTTGGACCCCCTTGGGATCCCTGCGCCAGCGTTGCCAATCCCCCAGGGCGACGTTTTCCCAAAGAGACGCCTCATAGCGGACCGGTTGTTGTGGCACCACGCTGATCTGGCGGTGAAGGTCATTCAGGTCCAGGGTGCGGATGTCTTGACCATCGATACGGATCACGCCGCCGTTGACGTCGTAGATCCGGGCGGTGAGGTGGGCCAGGGTGGACTTGCCGCTGCCGTTGTTGCCGACGATCGCCACCATGTCTCCAGGGGCGACGGTCAGGTCGATGCCATCGAGAACGGCCCGGTTCGTACCAGGATAGCTGAACCGCACCTGTTCCATGGTGATGGAACCCCGGCAGGATGGTTGGGTCTCGGCACCGCCTTGCACCTGGATGGGACGGGTGGCATGGAAGGAGGCGACATAGTCGATCTTGAGCAGTGTTTCGTATCCCGAGGCGATCACGCCAGAAAACGGAACCAGGATCAACCGGAGCTGCCAAAGGGCCATGAGGAAGGTGGCAAAACGGGTTGTGCTCAAGGCCCCTGTCCAGGCGTCCTGGCCCACACTGAAGGCCACCCAGAGAAAGGTTCCGATGAAGAGCAGATGGGGAATCCATGCCAACCTGATCTCACGCAGGAGTAGCTGCAAAAGCTTGTCCAGAAACTCACGGTACTTCTCGCCGGAGCGCTCCTTCCACAACGGACCCAACCCAAAGAGCCGGGTGGGGAGTACATGGACCGGGTCGACCTGCTGGTTCATGTAATACTCGATCCAGCGGCGGGTCTTGGCGAGATCCCGCTCCATGCGAAAGCGCAGGCGCGCGAAGAAGGCGCGGAAGAAAAAGAGCGGCAGGCCGGAGAGCAGCAGGGCGAGAGTGCCCAGAGGTTGTACCCACATCAGGATGAAGAGCAGGGAGGTAATCTGCAACAGCGTGGTGGTAAGCTCGATGACGAAATCGAGAAACCTCAGCAGGTCATAGCCGCTGTTGAGCTTGGCCCGGTAGAGGGTGTCGAGGGATTTGGAGTCCTGAAAAAAGGCCATATCCAGGCCAACGGCATGCTGGTGGAAAGCCTGGGTCAGCGTGAAGGTGAGTTTTTCCGAAAGGAGGCGTTGCGCCAGAGGCTTGAGAATGTCGATAATTTGAGTCGTTATCAGGATGACCACCAGCGTCACCAAATAGCCCGGCAGGGAGGACTCACTGGCAGCATGGCCCTTGGAGAAGATGTCGACAATTCTTGCCATGACCAGAACCATGGCAGCGGGCAAGGCTCCCCCGACAAGGGTGATCAGGCTCAGGAAGAGACCGAGACGCCGGTCGGTGTCACGGATATGGCGAAAGATCCAGGCGATGGCGAAGAGCTGGGAGCGGATCCTCTCCTTGAGGCTTGCCTTCTTTGCAGTCGGGGAGTTGTTCACACTGTCCTTTCCTCTCACCCCGTGGTGGGGTCTCCGAGCTGAACGGTTCCCGCGCCCGGCTGGAAAGGCGCGACAACATCCGGTAGATGCGGCCACCCATGAGGGAGCAGAGAGCCAAGATCCAACTCTTCATGCTCCAGGGAGCCACGATCAAACTGTGAAACAGGTAGCGGCGTCCTTCCCTGTGGGTTCCCAACCTCATGGCCAAATGGCCGATTTCCCGCAAGTGATGGGCATGGAGATACGGGTTGACGCTGATTCTGGTCCGGTGCTGTTCCAGAATATGCCGCCGGGCCTCGAGATTCAGGCGGGGGTTACGGGTCAAATTCTCATGGCTTTCGCAGGCGATGGCCAGGCAGCGGTCGACAAAGTGGAAACAGGTTTGTGCAGAAGCGCGCAGCAACAGTTCCCAATCCTCGCTGGCGGGTAACCGTTCGTCGAACCCACCCAATGTTGACAGAAAGTCCCGCCTAATGAACCAGGCGATCTTGCCGGTGACATTGCGCCACAGCAGGGTGTCGGAGAGGAGCAGTTCTCCTCGTGGAAACTGACCCGAAGCAGGCAACTGGACCCGCCGTCCGTCGTGGTAACGTCTTTCCGTGATGGAGAAAAGAAAAGTCGGCGCGGGATCCATGGACGCAGCCTCGCTGTTCATCACCGTCAGAAAGTCCGTATGCCAGACATCGTCATCATCGAGAAAGGTGACATACTCTCCTCGCGCCAGGCGCAGACCGTTATTGGCGCTGGCTGCGGCGCCGCACCGTGTCGCGTTTCGTATGGTGCGGATGCGGGGGTCCTGAAAAGCCTGGAGTTGCACGGGGGTGTCGTCGGTGGAGTGGTCGTCCACCACGATCAGTTCCCAGTTGGTCATGCTCTGGGCCAGTACGCTGCCGATGGAACGCCGCAACAAGGAGGCCCGGTTGCGCGTGGCCATGATCACGCTGACAAGCCCCGAACCTTCCAGTGTGGATACCGGTTTTGCCACCTCGCCGGTTGTGTCCATCGGTATTTGCCTCTTTGTCATTCTGCATGTATTTCCGAACACGCAGGATGTTGTTAAGATCCCGACTGCGGATTCGGCAGGGCGGATTGTAACCCTTCGCGGCAATGACGTAAACGCCGCACCTCGAACAGAAAACACCCATGGATGCCTTCACGGTACTGATCATCAACGCCCCTTTCGTTCCCGACTTTTGCCGCACCCAACGCTGGGCGGCGCGCACCCGGGGGCGGGTACTGCGTCCGCCGGACTGGCTGGCCTATGCCACCGCCGTTCTGGAACAGGCCGGATTCGTCGCCACTCTGCATGATTTTCCCGCCATGGGCTGGGGGAAGGAGGATCTGGAACGGTTGATCTCCCGACAACAACCCCGGCTGGTGGTGCTGGACAGCACCACTCCCTCCATCTATTCCGACATCGAATGCGCCGCGATCTGTAAACGGCACGCCCCCGGTTGCGTCGTGTTGATGGTGGGTCCCCACGCCTCGGAACGGCCCGAGGAGACCCTGAAGGAGGCCGCCGGAGCGGTGGATGCCATCGCCGTGGGAGAGTACGACCTCACCCTCCTCGATTATGCACAGGCCTTACGCGACAAGAGGAGTGTCGGCGACGTTTTGGGACTGGTCTTTCTGGAGGGTGCCTCGGAGGTACGGCGCACACCGCCCCGGCCCTTGATCGACACCCTGGACGAACTCCCTTTTCCCGCCTGGCACCAGCTCGATTTGCACCGTTATTTCGACGGCATCAAACTCCACCCTTTCGTCGACATCATCGGTGGTCGGGGTTGCCCCTTCACCTGTTCCTTCTGTCTCTGGCCCCAGACCATGCATGGCCAACGCTACCGCATGCGCTCGGTGGAAAACATCATTGCCGAGATGGAGTGGGTTCTGAAGATCTTTCCCGCAGTCGGGAAGGGGGAGTTTTTTTTCGAGGATGACACCTTCACTGCCGATCACCGCCGTGCCCGCGCCTTCTGTGAGCGGCTCCTGGAGAAAAAACTCGACTGCACCTGGTCGATCAACTCCCGCGCCGATGTCACCGATCTCGACTTGTTGCGGCTGATGAAACGGGCCGGTTGCCGCATGCTGGTGGTGGGCTTCGAATCAGGTTCCCAGAGGATGCTCGACGCCATGGGCAAGAAGATCCGGGTGAAACGCATGGAGCAGTTCATCCACACCGCCCGGCAGGCTGGTCTCCGCATCCACGGTTGCTTTGTCCTGGGGCTGCCTGGGGAGGATCGGGCTTCCATGGAACAGACCCTGGAATTTGCCCTGGCCAATCCCCTGGATACCGTCCAGTTCAGCGGCGCGGTGCCCTATCCCGGCACCCTCTATTTCGACCACATGGAACGAAGCGGATTGTTGCGCGCCCAACGCTGGGATCAGTGGTTGCAGGATGGCGAGCAAGCGCCGGTGGTCGACTATCCCGGCCTCGGACGGGCCGAGATCGAAGCCTTCGTCGACGGCGCCCTGAAAAAGTTTTATTTCCGCCCCGCCTACATGGTACGGTTTCTCCTGGCCACCCGTTCCCGGGCCGATCTTTACCGAAAGTTGCGCGGAGCCCGGAATTTCATCGGCTACCTGATCAGCCGTTCCCGAAAAACTCCCCGGCGGATCGAAACCTGTCCTGCCACAGACCAGGATACGGCGGAGCCGTGGCCCATGGTCTCGGTCATCGTCTGCGTTTACAACGACCGGGAGTTCATCGTTTCCTGCCTGGCGGCTTTGCAGGCCCAGGATTACCCTGCCCAGCGCATGGAGATCCTGGTGGTGGATGACGGCTCCGACGACGATTCCACAGAGGTGGTCCAGGGTTTCGCTGGTGTGCGGCTCATTCGGCAGACCCATCAGGGACCTTCCGTGGCCCGCAACGCCGGTATCCTCCAGGCCCGGGGGGATCTGCTGGCTTTTACCGACAGCGATTGTGAACCGGAACCCGACTGGCTGCGCCGCCTGGTGGAGGCGATGGCGACCTGGAAGGGTTCCCGCCAGCTGGCGGCAGTGGGGGGAAGGCAGAGCGGTCATCCCGACGATCCTCCCTTCGGTCGACGCATCGATGCCTTCTTTCAGGCCATCGGTTTTCTGGGCGGCTATCTCAAGAGCTACGAGGAGTTGCGGCCCGTTGACCACAATGCCTCCTGCAACGTACTGTACCGCAAAGATTTGCTTCTCGCGGTCGGGGGGTTCCGTCCGCAGCTCTTTCCCGGCGAGGATGTGGATCTGGACCATCGGTTGACGCGCCTCGACAAGATCATTCTTTACACCCCGTCGGCCCGGGTGCGCCATCACCGCCCCGGATCCTGGCGCGACTGGTTGCGCATGCTCACAACCTACGGTCAGGCTGCGGCGGATACCCTCGTCATCCATGGTCCGTTTCGCGGGATCCAACTCCTGCCACCGTTGTTGGTCGTTTTCCTAGGGTGCTGGGGAGGGTTGGTCTGGGGCCTGGGGTACCCCTCATCGGTCGTGGTGACCGTCACCCCACCGACTCTTCTGGTTCTTGCAACCTTGGGATTGAGGCGCGGTTGCCGGTTACCCCTGACGACCCTTCTGGCCTTGATCTCCACCTCCCTGCTCTGGTTCAGCCTGGGGTATTTTCGTCGTTTGGGGGCTTTTTTGATCGATCCCCCCTTCGACCCACAGCCCCGGTTGCCTCCCCTGACCGCCACTCCCCCCGAGACCAGCCATGACCCTTAACGCCTCCCTGCCTGGCACGGTACTCTCCATCATTCTGCCGGCCCTGAACGAAGAGGAGGCCATCGGATCGACGCTGCGGCAGGTGGAGGAGGCCGTACCGGAAATATGCCGGAGCGCGGGTATCGACGAGGTCGAAGTGATCGTGGTGGACGATGGTTCTACCGATGGAACCGCTGAAATCGTCCAAGGTTTTGCCCATGTTCGCCTGATTCGTTTTCCCGTGAACAGGGGCTATGGAGCCGCCATCAAGGAGGGTTTCAGGCAGGCCCGTGGAGATTACCTGGGTTTCATGGATGCCGATGGTACCTGTTCACCGCTCTTTTTTGGCGATTTGCTCAAGACCCTCCGTGACGGACACCTGGACATCGCTGTGGGGTGTCGCCTCCACCGGCGATCGCGCATGCCGTGGCTGCGGCGGATAGGCAACCATTTCTTTGCCCGCATACTCTCCCTGCTCTCCGGGGTGCGCATGGTGGATTCGGCCAGTGGCATGCGGGTATTGACCCGCCGTTGTGTCGAGTGGATCGACCTGTTGCCTGACCGGCTGCACTTTACCCCGGCCATGAGCGCCCTGGCCGCCTTTGACCGCAATCTCTCCATCGCCGAGGTGGAGATGCCCTACGAGGAGCGCTTGGGAAAGTCCAAACTCAGGGTGTTCCACGACGGGTTGCGGTTTCTCACCACCATTCTCGTCACCGCCTATACCTTTCTGCCGGCCCGCTTCTTCATCGCTGCGGGTCTCGTGATCCTCGTCGCTGCCCTCCTTTTGGGGCTGCCAGTCCTCGACTACTATGCGGAGAGGCGGATGGTCCCGGAGTTTTTCTTCAGTCGGATTCTGACCCTCTCCGCCATGGTGGTGGTGGGGATCAATGCCTTGCTGTTGGGCGTGCTCACCAACAATTCCGCCTGGTTGATCCACGGCCACGATTTTCGCCACAAAGGCAGACTGACCCGTCTCATCAACCGCCGGGTTTTGCCCATGACCTGGCTGCTGGGATTGGGCTGCTTCACCCTGGTCGGGATGATCCTCTTTCCGGGATCACTGCATCTCTCTTTCCAGTTCCGTCAGGATCTTCACTGGAGTCATTTGGTGAGTTCTCTTCTCCTGGGCATGGTGGGGGCCAATCTGATCTTCATTTATTTCATCCATCTCTTTCAGGATCTGTCAGCCAGAAAGCTGCTGATTATTAACGATAAAAAGTCTCATGATTCCCGGTCAACCCGGATCCGGCTCAAGGATGATTCCTGACAGTTTACGAGCCGTCCCTTTCCAGGAAAAGCGTTGGGCCCGTTTCCGACCGGCTTCGGCCAACTGGCCCGCCAAACCAGGTTCTTCCAGCAGTCGGCGCATGGCGCGGGCTATCTCTTCGGGGTACGCCGGGTCGAAATAGAGGGCGGCCTCGTCGCACAATTCCGGCAGGGATCCGGCGTTAGAGACCAGAAGGGGGCAACCGCAGGCCATGGCTTCCAGGGGGGGCAGGCCGAAGCCCTCGTAGAAGGAGGGTTGGATCAATCCCCGGGCATGGCTGTAAAGGGCCTTCAACTCCCCATCGCTGACAAAACCCAGTTGTCTGACGCGGCGATCCTCCGGCAGGTGGCAGTGTTCGAATACACCGGGAATGCGCTTGCCCACCAGGACCATGGTGAACTCCAAATCCGGCAACTGACCCAGGGCCCGGATCAAACCTTGAAGGTTTTTGTGACGGCTCAGGGAAGCCACGGTCAGGAAAAAAGGCTTGTTGGTCAAGTCGTGGCGTTCGAGCGTGTTGGGTTCCTCCTGCACCGCATCCAG
This sequence comes from Magnetococcales bacterium, assembly GCA_015229045.1. The sequence continues at coordinate 10,907 of JADGCJ010000039.1, read as the reverse complement.
GTGTTGGTGACCTTCGCCGGGAAGGAGGCGGATCGCGTCGGGATCGATGCCCATGAAGTGGTGTATCTCATGGGCAGAGAAAGAAGAGGGAACCATGACCGCCCGAGCGCGTTTGCCCAGCAGGGGTTGCAACCCCTGGTAGAGCAGGCGATACCACCAGGTATAGGCCTCGGCATGGCGAAATACCGCCGCGTCATGCATGACGATCCACTGCGGGCCGGAGAAGAGGAGCGGGCCGATGTTGGCCAGGTTGAGCAGACCGCCTCCCCGCGCCATGCGGGGAAGGGAAAACTGTTCCCAAACCAGCCTGTGAGCAAGGCCGCCCTGTTTCAGGGGGATGGCATGCAGACATGGATCCAAGCCGATTCGTGGTGGGGCTGCGATCTGAAACCGGACCCGGGAAGCGAGATCCGCATCCTCCAGAAGAAGCTGGTCCAAGGCCTTGACCGTTTCCAGGGCAAAGCGTTGGACCCCGGTGATGGGTTGCGCCAGAAAACGGCCATTGATGGTAACGAACAGGGACAAGGCTTCACCCAACCATGGTAGTGATGAACAGGGACAAGAATTCATTCCAATTCGCATTCATAGCGATAACTTCGTTAGCTTCGTCGTCGGCTCCTCGCCGTACCCGACACGTACTGTCTCGTCGCCTCCTCCTCGCTGCCTCGTTCTCGCGTCGAATGCAAATTGGAATCATTCGACCGTGGCGGCGGCTCCCCTCCGCCGTTGCAGGACCATGATGCCGAAACCCTGGTTGGTCAGGGGCGGTTGGCCGAACAGGGCCACCTTTTCATAGTGTTGGCCGATCCATTGCAACTCCTTCCGACCAAAATCTGCGGAGGATCCGAAGGGCGGCAGACCGTACTCCCGGGTGCTGCGGTCGACAAGAATGAAAAAATCCGGATTATACTCTTTGAAATGCCTGATATTTCTCTCGGAACCCCAAAATATGGCGTTGAGGTAGAGTGTGTCGAAGAAAGGGATGCCATTTTTTCTTCGCGCCAGATAGTCGAGCATCACCCCTTCGGGCAGGGCCGTGACAGTGGCGGAGGGGGGGATGTGACTCTCCGCCCAGGTCAGATACGCCTCAATGACCGGACCCCAGTCGGCATAGGGCGGTCTGAAAGTGTAGAAGAGATCATCACCCTTGCCCAGAGGGTAGCTTTTTTTACCGTAGGTGAGCAGGGAAAGGGTTCCATGCCAGACCATCACCAGCAGGATGGTCCAGGTCATGGCAGTCTGGAGAAACGGTCGATGCACGGGCCACGCGTGCAATGATCGCGGCAGACCGCCGACAAGAAAAGCGGTGGTCAAAAGGGTGGCGGGCATGGCGTGGAAAAAACCATAGTGGAAGAACGTGACGTTGAGAGCCACCTTGGCCATGAGAGCCAGCGCATAGACTCCCCACAAGATCCCCATCGCCAGAGAGATGCGATCGCTTCCATCTTGCCGGGGAGTGAACCACGCCTTGATCATCCAACCGAATATGCCAAAAACCAGCAGGGGCAGAGAGCGGGAAACCCAGCCGGAAACCCCCGGGGGATTGAAAAGGAACAACGGGGTAGCCACCAACAAGCCGATCAGAAAGAGCGGCATTATGGAGTGACTCGAGCGGCTGGAGGAGAATCGCTGTCGCAGATAAGCCCCCAAAAGCGCCACGCCGACCACCACTCCATAGGCGCCAAGACTTTGCAACATCAGCGACAGGTTGCCCGATGGATCGTCGAGGCCGGTGACATGCGCGTAAAAATGGTCACCGGCCTGGAATCCGGTGCTGCCTTGTTTCCCGTTCAGGGTGTGGACCGTTGCCCGTATGAAGCTGAACTCATCGGTCAGATAGGAGAGAGCAAAATCACCCAGCAACCAGGAAGCGAGAAGCACAGGCACAAGCGCGCCCGCCGCCACCATGGCAACCCTTGTGGAAAATCTTCCCGGGAAGACGCTTCGTCCCAACCCTGCGAGGAACACATAGGCGGCCAGCACGGCCAGCCCGGGGTAGAGTATCTGCAAGCGGGTCATCGACATCAGGCCGAATGACAGGCCGACAGCCCCGTGCCACCACCAACGCCCTTTTTGCAGGGAGTGTCCCATGGCCCAGATCATGGTTACGCACAACACTCCGCCAAAATGGGATTCGAGGTTGTAGGGCGTTATATAATTGAAATTACTAGAATAGTTATAATGGGCAAAGCAGAAAAGGGCAATAAAAACCCCGGCGGCAAGAGTGGCCGGGCGATGACCGAAAATCCGGGCAAAGATCCGGTGGATCATGACCGTCGTCAGAATGGCCAACAACACATTGGCAAGAGCGAGTGTCAGGAAGGAGGTGCCAAAGAGCTGGAACAACCCCTGGGTGAAGCGATGGGTCAGGGGGCCATAGGAGTACCAGATATCCTTGTCCAATACCTCACCCAACGTCAGGCGCCAGGGGACGTAGAGATACTGGCCGAAATCCACGACGGGATCGACCCACCGCCGCCAACTGGCCCAGGTAAACACGCCGAAGAGCAGGACAAGAGGGAGAACCCCGCCAAGCCAAGGGTTGTGTAACCATCCCCCTGGGGGATCTTCGTCCCTGCGTGCAGATTGGACGTCTCGTTCAGACATGAATCTTATGTCTCTGGTGGAGCAGGCGCGTTATCCGTCGACAGCACAGGGCTTCCGAACCTTTTCTATCGGGAGTGCTCGTATATCCATGCCATTCTCCCCGCCACATCGGCCATGGCAAGTGGACAGGTTCCGGTGCTCGCGGGCAGGCCCTCTCCCCTGCGCAGGGCGGCGATGACCTCCTCCAGGGCGGTCACCCACGCCGCAACGGTGTTGTCGGGGACCACCGTGCCCCATTGGCGCAAGAGATCGATTTGGCCAACACGACCGCTGCCCATGACGGGCGTTTCCATGTGAATCGCCTCCAGGAGCACCAGAGGGCCGGTCTCTGGCCAGACCGATGGGATGGCCAACAGGCTCAACGAGCGATAGTACTCCGGCATCTGTAGGAAAGAAAGAGGTTTGGCTATGCCGATGCGCCGGTCGTTGTCGAGATGGGGGCGGATCTTTTTCCGAAACCATGATGCATCCCGTCGCTCAACCAGTCCCATCAGTTCCAGCCGAAGATCGGGATCGGGAAGGCGCGTGAAGGCCTCCACCAGGAGGTGGAGGCCCTTCAGGGGCGAGATGCGGCTGACGCAGGCGATGCGAAACTCTTTTCCGTCGGTGCTGTTCTCCCCTGCCTCATTCGGTCCAGCCTTTTGGAGTGCTGCGAGGAACTCCCTGCTCACCCCCTGGGGCAGATGGTGCAACCGGCTCTCCGCCGCTCCATTGAGCCGTAACACGGGCAAGCTCCAGCCACAGCAACCGATGATCCCCCGGGATGCGCGTAAAAAATCAGCAAACCGCTGGCCAAAGCGGCGCGTTTGCCAGTAAAAGGCTACCTTGGCCCGCAGTGCCGGAGGCAATACGGCGAACAGGGGAGTCAACGACAGGGAGAGGGCCGTTGCCAGGTGACCCAGCAGGGGTGGACCTCCCAATTGTTGCTGCGCCCCGCAGGCGGAACAACGCCAGGGACGGATCCGCCCGTCGCAGAGGAGATCCCTTCCCCAAATCAGCAGATCGTCCCGTCGGCAACTGAAGGCCGGGCTGTGGTAGGTGAAATAAGTTTGCAAGCCGAGCCGCCTGGCCTCTTCGGCCACCACCAGTTCGCCCATTCCCATCGTATGGAAATGGATCCGCACCTCACCGGGCAACTCCCTGAGCAGGGTGACCACCGCAGACCGGAAAAGGCGGGGTGGATCATCGAGACGCGACCCGGGCAGATGCAGGGCGCGGACCTGGATTCCCTCATCGGTGGTCCGCTCATCCCGGGGTGAGGGACTCAACCAGAGGATCGATCCGGCAATCGCTAGCCTTTCCGACTCCAGGATCAGATCCCGCACATAGCGTGCGGTTCCCCCGAAGCTGTCGATTGGGCAATCCCGGGTGACGTGGAGCACCTTCATGGTGGAAAGGAGGTCCCGTTATCCGAGTCGATGCCGGAAACTCCTCCTCCCTGATCCTGAAACGGTGTGGCATCCCGCCAGCCCGCCCAACGTCCCCGGAGTACGGCGACATGATAACGGACCCGGGACAGATTGCCTGAAAGCACCCCCAGGAGTACGCCGATCATGGCACGCAGAAACCAGGAGTGGACGAACCACAAGGGCAGGGCGTGCTTGCGCAACAGACGGCCCAATCCGCAGCCGTAGGAGAAGGCCCGGCGATACATTTCCGGTCCGTAGATAAGCTCCTTGTCGGGATGATGAACCCGGATCTCCGGGCAATAACGGATGGCGAATCCGCACTCGAGGGCACGGAGAAGAAAATCCGACTCCTCTCCCGATCCCCAGGGGGTCCCTGCACCGACGCCCAATGTTTCATCGAATCTTCCTACGGTTTCGATGACATGGCGGCGGAAGAAAAAGGTGAAGGAGCATCCCCGATCAAGGAAGTTGATGGGAGTGATCCAGGTGGGCCATCGTCCCGGCAGACCATGAAAGCGGCTCCCCTCTGCATCCATGATCTGCCCGGAAATGCCATCCCACCCGGGGTGGTCGCGGAGCAGCCGGGCCACCCGGGAAAGAAGGTCCGGGGGATACCAGCAGTCGTCGTCGGGGAAAGCCACCACCTCTCCTCGCAGGCAGGGCAAGCCATCATTGCGTGCCTGGGAGATACCGGTGCGGCTTCTGAAATGGTGAATGGCGAGCCTTTCTCGATAGGGTTCCACAAGCGCTTCGATGGTCTGGCCTGGGTCGTTGTTGTCGGCGATGACGACCTCCAGCCGAGGATGATCCTGTCCGGCCAGGGAATCGAGCAACCTCCGCAGCTCGTCGGTGCGTCCCCGGGTGGGCACGAGGAGGGAGATCGGAGGCGCTTCCTGCATGAGCCTTCTATCCCTCGTTCCTGGAGACAGTACCGCGTCGACTCAAGAGGGCAGTAAACAACTCCACGTAGGCAGCTCCGGCGTCTTGTTGCGCAAGCTCCTCCACCCATCGTGTCGCGGCCTGCGCGAGAACGGCACGACGGGCTGGATCGGCCAGCAGCTCGACCATGGCCTGGCACAGGGCCTGGGGGTTCCGTGGGGGAACCAATACCCCGCAGCGGCCATCATCCAGGGTTTCCCGACAGCCATACTCCACATCCGAGGCGATGACCGGCGTGCCCACGGCCATGGCTTCGACGATGACGTTGGGAAGTCCCTCGCCCAGAGTGGCGAGTACAGAGAGGGTGGCGCGTGCTACCAGGCGGTGCGGATTGGGGGTGTAGCCGGTGAACCAGACCTTCGCTTCCAGGCCCATGCGTGTCACCAGAGAGCGCAGCTCACCCTCCTGGGGACCTTCTCCGACGAGAATCAGACGGGAGGGATGCATGGCATCGAGGAGGGCGAAGGCCTGGATCAAGGTGATCAGGTCTTTGTGTACCGGATCGAGACGGCTCACGGAGATGATCACTGGAAGCTCCGCATGGTCGAGCCAGGGATGATCCACAGGCTCCCGGGCGGCGGTGCGCAGAGCCTCCAGGTGAATGGGAGAGCGGATGGCGCTTGTCCGGGTTGGGTCGAGGCCGGTAGTTTTCACGGAGCCAAGTGTCAGCGCTTCCCCCACCCCCACCAGATGATCGCAGCCACGGTAGGCCAGCCGGGCCAGGAACAGGAACAGAGAGCGAAATCGGAAGGCGTGGAGGCTCTGTTCGATGCCGGAATGATCCACGAACACCAACGGGCAGCGCAGCCGTGAAGTCCTGAGCGCAAGCCACACCATGGCCTTGTTGGCCGGATTGGTATGGACCACCAGCAGGTCGGGTCGCCGGTTACGCAGGTGGCGTACCAGCATGGGCACCAGCAGCGGATAGCGCGGCGAGACCAAAGTCTGGAGTGCCGTGTTCTCGGGCAACTGGAGCAGCAGCGACTCATCGACCCCAGAACCTGAGATGCCGGTCTCCAGATTCAGCACCGCGCAGTGGAACGGAGCATTCAGGGACAAAACAGCCTGCAAGATTCGGATGACACTGCCACGCACACCATGGCTGCCCCCCAGCCAATAATCCACCACAAAGAGGACATGTTTCATTTCGACAGGGGCATTCATCGGCATCTTGATGTATTCAATCGTGTTTTTTTTCACCAAAATCGGTCGTTACGGGATTGTTCCTTTCCAGTTGTCGCAGCCAATTCCAGCCTGTCGCGACGATGGTATCCAGGGAACTGAAGCGGGGTGTCCATCCCAATTCTTGTTGTGCCAGAGTGCTATCCCCCACCAGCCACGGCGGATCTCCGGGACGGCGCAGACCCCTTATTGTCGGCACCTCGCGCCCGGTGATTTTCTCGATCATTTCCAGCACCTGAAAAACGGAAGATCCCCGCCCGGCGCTCAGATTGAACACTTTGCAAACGCCCTGATCAGAGGAGCGATTCATCGATTCCAGGGCACGTATGTGGGCATCGGCAAGATCGGTGACGTGGATATAATCACGGATACAGGAACCGTCTGGAGTGGGATAGTCGGTTCCCATGATTGTAACAGGCGATTGTCGGTTGGATACTGCGGCCAGAGCCAAGGGGATCAGGCGAGTGACAGGTGTGTGATTCTCACCTGTTTCACCATCCGGGTCGGCACCAGCAGCGTTGAAGTAGCGCAGAGAAACCGAACTCATGCCATGTGCACGGCCAAAGTCGACCAACATGCGCTCCACCACGCGCTTGGTGTATCCGTAGGGATTGACAGGGAACAGCGGGTGGTCCTCGGTCATGGGAATGTACACTGACTCGCCATAAACCGCACAGGAACTGGAAAAAACCACCTTGCGAATGCCGTGATCCCGCAATGCATCCAGCAAGGAGAGCGATCCAACCACATTGTTGCGGTAGAACTTGCCCGGATCCACAACGGACTCACCGACGGAGGAAAAAGCCGCAAAATGCATCACCGCACCGGGACGGTAAACACTCAACACCCTGTCCAATGCTTCCCGATCCATCAGGTTCCCCTTTTCAAAGGGGCCCCATCGAACCGCCTGCACATGACCCGTCACGAGACTGTCGAAGGTGACCGGGAGATACCCAAGTCGCGACAACGCCTTGCAGACATGACTGCCGATGTATCCTGCACCACCAACGACCAGTATTGTCGACATGGACACCAGAAAGAATGGAGAAAACGAACGGGCACCACCGGATCCAGGCAAAGCCTGAATCCAAAGGGCACTCTCCACCACCCAAGGGTGGCATTTTCACGTTCCAAAGGAAACTGGGCCACGGATGAGGAAACCCGGCCCATGCTACACGAAACATTTGGTCACTGTCACGTGTCTCGCTCACATTGGCACAGAGGGGTTTTGGAATTTCTATCAGGCAGCATGAAATCAACCGCTGGCTGGACCCGAAACTGAAAGTTTTTTGACCCAACCAACGACTGCCAGGGACGGCACCCCCCTTGGGGCACGAGACAGGGCCGGAGCGATCCGGTCCTTTTTCGTTTCCGCACGTGTCCGGTGAATTTTTTCCAACTGGGTACTATGTGGGTGCTGGAACAAAAACGGCCACTGTGTGAGTGGCCGTAACTGTTTGATCTTGATGGTGGGCGGCACAAGGATTGAACTTGTGACCCCTGCCTTATGAAGGCAGGTGTGTTGGTACTCTGGGCTACGCTCAACTACGCTGTACTACGCTTAAACAAATATTTATCTACGATTGAGTACGCTGGAGTACTCCCTTGTTCACTCCCTAAAGATTACTATATGATTACTGGAAATTTCCAGTAACAAAGGAGCAGACCATGGCCAAGGGAAAAATCACCAAGCGAACGGTGGACGCAATTGAGGTGTCCGACAAGGACGACTACCTCTGGGACAACGAGCTCCGGGGGTTCGGCGTCAAGGTGACGCCTGCCAGGAAGCGGATATATCTGGTCCAGTACCGAGCGGGAAATCGGACCCGCCGTGTCACCATCGGTCCACATGGACCACTGACACCGGAACAAGCCCGGAAAGAGGCAATTCAGCTGTTGGGTTTGGTTGCCGAGGGCCAGGATCCTGCCGAGATGAAGCATGCGGCCAAGCAAATTCCGACGGTCGCAGAATTGTGTGATCAGTATTTACGGGAGGGAGTGGCCACCAAGAAGCCATCAACGTTGGCTACGGACAGGGGACGGATAGAGCGACATATCAAACCACTGCTGGGGAATTACAGGGTTGACGAAGTTCTCAAGACCGATGTCACTCGTTTTTTGCAGGCGGTTGCCGAGGGAAAGACATCGATCGATGTCAAAACCGGCTTTCGGGGGCGAGCCATCGTGACCGGCGGAAAGGGAACAGCAACCCGGACTCTCGGACTGCTGGGTGCAATTTTTGCGTTTGCTGTGGAACACAGGTATCGTACCGATAACCCGACCAAGAGCGTCAAGAAATTCAAACACAATAAACGAGAGCGATTTCTGACCGCCGACGAATTGTCCCGATTGGGTGGGACGCTACGTCGGTCCGCAGAGGATGGTGGCAACCTTTACGGGATCGCCGCGATTCGGTTACTGTTGTTTACGGGGTGTCGTCGCGGTGAGGTCTTAAAGTTGGAATGGGCCCACGTCGACCTGGAACAGGGGTGTCTTAGACTCCCAGACCCCAAAACCGGAGCAAAGGTCGTTCACTTGGGGGAACCAGCGATTCAACTGTTGAGAAATCTTCCACGTGCCGATGGACAGCCTTACGTGTTCCCCGGATTGGTTCATGGTAAGCCGCTGGTCGGATTACACCGAATCTGGACTAAAATTCGGGATGAGGCCCAGCTTCCCAATCTGCGGATCCACGACCTCCGACACGGATTCGCCAGCATTGGTGTCATGTCCGGAATGGGGTTGCCGATTGTGGGAGCACTCCTTGGGCATAAAACACCAACCGTCACTGACCGGTATGCGCACTTGGCCGATGATCCGCTGAAGATGGCAGCCAATAGCATAGCTACAACCATTGCTTCGGCGTTAGACGGAGAAAAATAATGGAACACGACCCCGACGATCCATTCAAGTTATACCCTTCTTTAGATTCAAAAATGAGTTGGATCCAATTACTTGCGTGGGTGTATCTTCGTGATCCAAGGGTAGTGAGGAGATTCAACAAAGAGAAGTTATGGGTAGAGATTCAAGGCCGGATTAAAAAAGAAGGTTTTGATGGTCTTCCAAATTATAAAACCGCACCTCACCTGTATGTTGAATATATCCTTAGAGAAGAGGCAGAAAAGCATATTAAAAAATATATCCTGATTTATTAGCTGCAAAGACTGATATCAAGCATTCTATCTTGGAAGCGGATGTCCAATCTTTTTCAATACACAAAGATGGTGCTCGTGAATATAGAATAGACCTTGATTCATCAATATGGAAAAATAGTGAAATAGAAATCTGCGAGGAATTATCGTGTTGTTTAATTGCGTATTCTGATTTTAACGCGCATGTTAACACACTTGTTAACGTGCTTGGATACACATCAACTACTGTGGAGACGACTGAAGAATCGGAAGATTATTTTGATGATATCGTGCAATCCGATGAGACTGGGAGCGTTCCCTGTTTGTCAACGATCACCTCCGGTGAGAGTTTTAGCCCTTCAGACGAGACCGAACCCCACTGCTTGGACGGCAATGCCGATGATTGCTCAGGCCTCAACAGCTTTGAAGAAACCAATTCCGAGCAAAATACTCGGTCTTTGACAAACAGGGAATGCTTCCCTAAGACTTTAAACTTTTTTTCTTGGGGACTCCACGCGAACCCAGAGTTCCCAATTGTTCAGATCCTATTTAGGTGGCCACCTCACGCTTTTCCAACAGGAATACTTTATAGGAATATTGATTGGGAATTGTATTTTGGTGCTGAATACCTTAGTGTTCGTAATGCCATCATTGTATATATAGAAAGTATGGTTCCAGAAAAATATGGTGATATATTTTTTTATAAAAGCGATGTTCTGAGTCATCCTTTACATGTAAGTTACAAAAAGGCAGTTGGTGCGATAGAAAATATAGTTCTACGAGCAGAAATAATAGGTGGGGAATATCACGTTAAACCTCGTGATTTATATGATTGGATTAAAAAAATAAAATATGTAAACTCCAACATAAAATCTCTGAGACAGTTAAATTAAACCCTGAAAAAAAGTGCCAGAAGTGGCTGGTGGATTTAATGCTGAGTGGCCCAAAAAAAATAAAGGGAAACTGTAAACGTGAATATGAAGAACAATATGGTGCTATCGATCTACGAGTTTTTAATAGGGCATGGAAGGGTGCTATTGCAAGTGTGAAAGAAACAAACCCCGAAATTGATTGGGGTAAACCAGGTCGACCGGTCTTACAAAAAAATCCACTGGATGACCGCGAACAGTGAACACCCGTGTTCGGGCCAGTCTCTGGGCAGGTATTTGTGGTAGATGAATCTGACTCAGGTGAAAAAAATCAGCGAAAGAAAGAATTCGCCAACGCCGGAATCAAACCCAGCAAACCCAGCAGGTTTCTTTCAGAAGGGTTTGCTGGGTTTGCTGGGATCGTTTTATCCGGTACTTACCGCGAGTTAATCTTGCAACGAACCCTAATCTTGCAACGAACCCTAATCTTGCAACGAACCCTGATCGCGGCACAACCCGTCCCACAACACCCAGGGCTATGGCGGCGTTGGCTGTCTGCCGCTCTGCCGTCGGTGGGAACTCAAGGCCAGGAGTTCACCAAGTTTGGGGGACAAAGGCCGCGTCGTTGGCTAGGTGCATGGAGTCGCCGGATTGGACGATGACCCACAGTCCCACGCTCATTGCATAACGATCAACACCACCCTCCATCACAATACTGGCCACTGCTCCCATCACCCGCCGGTCTGCATATTCGGGGAAGAACTCCTTGA
>JADGCJ010000038.1 GCA_015229045.1 Magnetococcales bacterium | reverse complement strand
CCAATAAAGTCTTTCATGTCACCCCTTTTCCCCGATCACAAAAAAACGACGTATTGCAAAACAGACGCGGTTCAAGGTCCGATTCTTCAAGCATGCCGATTTCAAATGCGATTGCCCTGCCGGATATCGGAGAGTCGATTGATTTTCCAGCCACCAGTGTGGGAATATGAGCGGGGTGGACTTTTTAGCTGTCCGGAAGGTATTCAATCCGCATCATCTCTTCAATTTATGCAAGGTGGCTGGCATGTCCGAGATCTCTTCTCCATTGCTGCGTTCAGTCCTTTATGTGCCTGGATCCAATACCAAAGCCCTGGCCAAAGCACCGGGATTGGGCGCTGATGCCCTCATTCTGGATCTGGAAGACTCCGTGGCCCCGGAAGCGAAGGTCGCTGCCCGAGGACACACCCTGGCGGCTTTGCAGCAGATGGACCGGCAGATGGTGTTCCGGACGGTGCGCATCAATGGCGTCCAGACCGACTTGTGGCGTGATGATGTAACGGCCGTATGGCCAGGCGCCCCGGATGCCATCACCGTGCCCAAGGTGGACCAGGTCGACGACCTGGCCGATCTTGACCGCCTGCTCGCACAGTTGGAAGATGGCAAGGCACCCTCTCCTGTCTGGGCCATGATCGAATCCCCTCTGGGAGTCATCAATGCTTTCAGCATTGCCCGGCATCCCCGCGTCTCCTGCCTGGTTCTGGGAACCTCCGACCTTGGCGAAACTCTGGGGGTGGAGGCCAGCCCGGAGCGCGAACCCCTCCAATATGCCCTGCAACAGTGCGTTCTGGCCGCACGAGCAGCCGGGGTGACCGTGATCGATGGCGTGTTTCTCAACCTCAAGGATGCGGACGGCATGAATGCCCAATGTCGCCAGGGGATGCGTCTGGGGTTTGATGGCAAGACGGTCATTCATCCGACACAGGTGCTGGCAGCCAACGCGGCCTTCATGCCCGGCCCGGCGGTTGTGGAACGGGCCAGCCGTCTCGTCGCTGCCTGGCAAGAGGCTCGCAGCCGTGGCGAAGAGATATGTGTGCTGGATGGACGTCTCGTGGAACGACTCCATGTCCGCCAGGCCCAGCGCCTCCTGGATCTGGCACAGCGTGTCGCCGCTCGCAACCCGACTTGACATGATTCCGAGCCCTCTTGCAACATGCGCCTGAAAACAAAAATCACGGTCCTGACCGTCTGGCTGTTTGCCGGCCTGATTCTGGTATTGGTGCCGGCCAGCCTGTTGTCATTTCGACAATTTTCCATCGTTACCGCCGAAGAGCAGGTGCGCGCTGTGGCCGAGGTGGTACGGGTCAGTCTGACCGAGCAGATGATCAATGGTGTCATCGATCATCGGGAATCGTTTCTGGACCGTCTGGGAGAGGTCAAAGGTTTGTTGGGGGCACATGTCATTCGTGGAGCGGATGTTGTGCGGCAGTACGGCCCGGGATTGGGTCGCGAACGGGGAGCCGATGTCATCGAAACAAAGGTGCTGCAAAGCGGCGTACCCCAATTCTCCACGCTCGACGGGGAGGAGGGATCTGTCTTTCGTGGGACGATACCTTTCGTGGCCCAGGATCGCGGTAATCCCAACTGTCAGCAATGCCACCAGGTGGAGAGTGGCGCGGTTTTGGGTGCCATTACCATCACTCTTTCTCTCTCCCACTTGCGGCAGCAGGCCATTTTGACCATTCTTGTCATGACTTTTCTTATTATTGGCTTTGCGATCCTGGCGGCCCTGTTTTTTCGCGGGCAGGTGGCCCCGGTGGCCCTGGTGGCCAGGCGGGTACAGGAGGTGGTGGCCAAAGCCAGGGAGGGTAATTTTCGCACCCACGTCGTTTGTGATTCCCAGGATGAGATGGGCGATATTGCCCGCGATCTGAACTGGCTGATGACCTGTCTCCAGGAGAATCTGGGCAATATCAGCCAGGAGGTGGCCCGTCTCATCCAGTATGATTTGCAGGGCAACTCCAATCTCCTGGTGACGACCATCGAGATGGTGGATGCCCTGGTCGAGGTGGCGCAGTTCAAGCAGGCCGTGGAGGAGGATCGCACCACCCGCGAGGTTTATCTGCGTATCAGTCGCATTTTGAACAATCAGTTTGGCATCAAGAGATTTACCATTTATGAGGTCAGTTCATCCCGCAATCACATGAAACCCGTGGTAGTTGATGGTGATCCCGATGCGGTGTCCATCTGGTGTCAGGAACGGGTTTTGTTTCACGCCGAAGCTTGCCGTGCTCTGCGTACCAGCCACCGGATCGACTCCTTTGGCGATTATTCGATGTGCAGCATGTTTTGTGGCCAGGAGCGTGACCCAACCCTCGGACATATCTGTCTGCCGGTCATGCACTCGGGCATGGTGGGCAATGTCGTGCAGCTCGTCGTCGAGCAGGAGCATGGCCATCTGTACGAGCTGTTGATTCCCTTCATCCAGGTTTACCTGCGGGAATCGGCCCCGGTGGTCGAGGCCAAGCGACTGATGGATACCCTGCGCGAAACCGCCCTGCGCGATCCCCTGACAGGTCTGCACAACCGGCGCTTCCTGGAAGAGTATGTCGATACTCTGGTCGCCACGGCGCAACGCAAGGGGCACCGTATTTCGGTTCTCATGATCGATCTGGACCATTTCAAGATGGTCAACGATACCTATGGTCATGATGCCGGCGACGCCGTTTTGCGTGCCATCGCCCGGGAGTTGGCCGCCCAGATGCGCACCTCCGACCTGGTGATTCGCTACGGCGGCGAAGAGTTCATGGTCGTTTTGCAAGAGAGTGTCGGCAACAGCGGCGAGCATGTCTCCGAAAAGATTCGTTTTGCGGTGGCCAACCTGGAAATCGTTCTGCCCGGGGCGGTTTTGAAAAAGACTCTCTCCATTGGCGTGGCCAGCTTTCCGACGCACAGCGAGGATTTTTGGGAGGTGGTCAAGTTGGCGGACAACTCTTTGTATCAGGCCAAACAGGGGGGGCGCAATCGCGTTGTGATTTACCAAAAGGAGTGAAAATTGGCACTGTAAAAATATTTTGGTAAACCGAGTCCATTTCGAGATGTGTAGTTTCTTGAGTCTTGATTTGGGCGAAGGCCTGTCAATGGGGTCCAGGGAGCCAGCCCCCTGGACCCCGATTCGTTGCCGGGTGCTGAATAGTTGCAATACTTCTTGATTATGGGTTGTTCAAGAGGGGTCGGGGAATCTTTTCTCGATGACGAAGGCGGATGCACTTATCGCATCAGATTCAAAATATGCCCCACCGCCACGCTGGCCCCATCGAGTGGGGGGGGCAGGGGACGCGGTAACGCCATAAGCTCTCTCAGCGACTCACCCCACGTACCGTTGCGGAATGCCGTCATGGTGATCTCCCTGGCCCGACCATGGTGATTCAACCAGGGACAGATGGCTGCCTCGTCCGGAAAGGTGCGGCGGCAGACATAGAGAAACGGCAGACCATGCGCCACGGTCTCGATGGACATGCCATAACCAGGCTTGCCCACCACCGCATCCACGGAAGCGATCAAATCACGAAACAGCCACTTGCCAGAGAGGTGTTGCCAGTTGACCAGATTGTCGGCAGGCAGAGGGGCATCGAAATCCAAAAGCCAGAGCCAATCCTGGTTGTCGGCCATGGCAGCAAAGGGGAGGTCCGTGCCGGGAATGCCACCCAGACTCACCAGTACCAGAGGACGCTGATCCGTGGGAGAGAGATGCAGATCCTGGCGCAGACGAGCAGTCATGGCCGTGCCGGGTTCGATCAGGGGGGGAATGACAACGTGCCTGGGAAAAGGACCATCCAGAAGGGCCGGTGTCGGCAGCAGGGCAAGAGTGGTTTGTCCATAGGCCCGCCGCATCTGCTCCCACCAGAGGCGATGCCGTGGCACCTCCAGGGAGAAATAGGCAGCCATGACCAGATCCCAGGAGAGCGACGCCACAGCCACACTCGGAATATCCAGTTCAGCCGCCGCCGCCAGGGGAAGGTAAGGCACGTTTGCCAACACCAGGTGTGGCGCAAAAGTGGACATGGCCTGCTTCTCGGCGGACAAAAGGGCCGACCATGTCGTGTAAATGCGATCGAGAGCGACGGCAGTGGCTGGCAGATCGGCGGTCAGGGGACTGCTCTGCACCAGGCCCACGTCCCGGGCCACAGGATCCTGGGTGAAGGGCAACCCCAGATTGCGCCGGATCACTTCAGGCGGCAGCGATCCTGCCAGACGCAACTCGAGGTCAGGTTGCCGACGGGCAAGCTCCCTGAGGATGGGAACCATCTGGGAAAAATGCCCAAAACCATGCGCTGTGACCGCACACCAGACGCGAAAGGCCATGGAGGCCATGCTCCCTGCTAGACGGGTTGTTTTTCGCTGGGCTCCGGATCCCCTGTTCCCTTGCGGACGAAGCCGATCCACTCCGAGCCATGGCGATCGAATTGCAACAGGCGATGACCATTGACGGTGCACCAGGCGGGAAGATCCCGACTCAAACCAGGATCTGTGGCGCGCACCTTCAGCACCGACCCGACCGGCATCTCCTCCATGGCCGACGCCACCCGCAAAACGGGCAGAGGACAGAGAAGGTTGCGGGCATCCACTTCCATGTGCGCTGCGGAGACTTTTCCCTTCCGGGCGGGGTGGGTTCGAGGTTTTCCTCTGGGTACAGGCAAGTGACCAATTCTCCGTAAGATATAAAATGTTACAAAAAAGGTTTTTTTTGCCACATGATCGTGACATTTTGCCGCTAGACTGGCAGATTATCCACTCGTGGTGGGTCATTAACCTTTTTTTCGACGGATTGCAAGGGATCGATCCCTGGCTTGCCAAGTGGCTTCCCTTGTTTCATCATGGCACGGGTATGGCGTGTGGAGCCGATGGATCAGTACCCACGATAAGCCGATGGATCAGTACCCACGATAAGCCGATGGATCAGTACCCACGATAACGATAACGATAATGGACGACGCATGAACGGTAGTCACAACAACAAGACCGGGTGGTTCACGGGTATTGGCTCGCGCATCCTGCTGGTCTCGGGTCTCTCCATGTTGCTTGGCTTTGGCGGCATGGCGCTGTTTTATTTCCACCAGGACGATGCCGTGATCATGGCCCAGGGAAAACGCACCATGGGATTGCTCGCCTCATCCGCCAGCAAGGGGCTGCAGACGGCCATGCTGTCAGGCAACGCCCAGATCGCCCACGATTATGTGGACAACATCAAGAAAGTTCCCAACATTCTCGATTTTCAGATCCTGCGCATCGATGGTCGTTCCGCTTTCCGTGACAACCACACCATCGATGCCGTGAACAAGTACATGGGCGGCACTGTTTTTTCCAGGCTTGCCGAAGGGAGAGTGTCGAAAGCCAACAAGATTGAAATCCCGACTGGTTTCCTGGCGGAATTGTTGCGTACGGAACAGGCCGTGTTTGATTTCAATGCAGACTTTGAGAGTGATCCTGTCTTGACGGTGTTTTACCCCATCCGCAATGAGGAGGAGTGTCACGCCTGCCACGGTGGCGAGAATCCTCTCCGGGGTGTGGTCAAAATGACCACCTCTCTGGCCACTTTGAAGGGTGACATACACTCCACCCGTACCCAGGCACTGGGCGTGTTCGGGGTGGGCATGTTTTTCATCCTTTGGTTGGTCTATTTTGTCGTTCATCGTCTGGTTGTCACTCCCATCAGCCGCATCACCCGGGCCATGGAGCAGATCGCCGATGGTGATATGACCCAGCAGGTGCCGGTTCTGGGCAGCCAGGAGTTCATCCGCATGGCGCGCAGCTTCAACCTGATGAGCGCCGAAGTGGAAAAGTCGCAAAGAGGGCTGCAAACCGAACGGGACAAGTTGACCACCATCATTTTGAGCGCCCGCGAGGGGATCGTTGTCACTGACCAGTCCGGTCGCGTGGTCCTGGTCAACCCGGCTGCCGAACGGTTGCTGGGCAAGTCGATTCAGGATATTTCCAGCCAGAGCTTTGTCAATCTGCTCGATGATCCGTCCTACATGGAAGGTCTGCTGACCAGTCACGACAAGGTCATGCCGGAAACGGTGGTCTACAAAAATCGTGTTCTCCAGGTCTATGCCGCCACCATCCGTACCATCGATGGCCATCCTGTGGGCTCTGCCGCCCTGCTGCGGGATGTGACAAGCGAAAAGCGTCTTGAAGAGAGACTGCGCCAGCTCTCCTACACCGACGGCTTGACCGGACTGCTGAATCGCCGACGCATGGACGAGGTTTTGACAGATGAGTTCGATCGCGCCAAGCGCTATCACCTGGAACTTGCCGTGCTGATGTTCGATGTCGATCACTTTAAAAAATTCAATGATCGACATGGCCATGACCAGGGAGACCGGGTGTTGCAGGCCATCGGACAGGAGATGCGCAATCTGTTTCGTGCCCTGGATTTTCCTTGCCGCTTTGGTGGTGAGGAGTTTTGCGTCATCATGCCCAGCACAGGCGAAGAGGGGGCCCTGCAAGTCGCCGAACGCCTGCGCGAACGGGTGGAAATCATGAATGTCGACAACCTGACAGTCACCATCAGCATTGGTGTCGCTACCTTGCCCCTGGTTGATGCAGCCAATTCCGAGGCCCTGCTCAAGGCAGCCGACGAAGCGTTGTACGAGGCCAAACAGGGTGGGCGCAACCAGGTCTGTCGAGCCAAACCACGCCAGAGTCAATCGGCAGCAACCTGATTAACTTGAATCCCTGCCCGGGAATCTCCCCAGGTAGATTAAAAGATGTTATAAAAACATCATGTTGTGTCTTGATGGTCATTTTCGGACTTGACGGGCCACCGCGAAGATATTAGCCTCCGGGACTCGTTCGGCGTTTGGTCGGTGTTGTGCGCCCGTAGCTCAGCTGGATAGAGTACTTGGCTACGAACCAAGGGGTCGGAGGTTCGAATCCTTCCGGGCGCGCCAATATGAGTTATGCGCCAGAAACGTCGCTCGGCGAACATGCAATCGCCCACTCCATCCACGCTTCAGAGTGCCCGGGTTGGCCGTGTCGGTCTTTGGGCCTGGGCGGGTGGGTCGGATGAGACGGCTCGGCCCTGGCCTTTGGTTCCGTCCGGGTCGTTCCCCCCCCCCCTCTCCCACCCGATGGTGCCGCGCCCTTCCGGTGCGTGGCGCAGCGACCGGAACGCCCCCCTCGACGCACTCACCAACCAACAGTACACGGAAGAATCCGCTCTCGTCCTGCCCATGTAGAACGGGAGGGCGTCGATTGCTGCTCCCGGTCTGGCTCTGGAGAACTCAGGAAGGGAACTTGGGCCAGTGATCCCCTATCCGAATGTGACTGAGGTCCGGAAGCTCGATGACCTTGGTGAAATCCATCTCCACCACACCCTGGTTCAGGAGATAGGCCTGGAGGGTGTCGAGTTTATCCGGAGGGGCGGCGCGCAATTCGTGCCAGACGTCCCCTTCCCTGGTGAAGGCGACCTTGGCGCGGGTGATGCCATCGATCTCCTCGACCACCAGGATATCGTAAAAAATCTTCACCTCCGTCTCGTAGCCAAGATGAGCCAGAATCTCCGAGGTGTACGGGGTGTGCTGGCCATGTGGCACACCAGGCAGACGCACAGTGTTGTGGTTGACATGAATGTTATGGTGCGCCAGTCGGTCGACACGGATGCCATAGGTTGGAATCGTCACGTTTTTGTTGGCGAGAAGGGGCAGCAAACCCAGCTGGTCCAGCTGCTTTGGCGTCAGTCGATGCTCGTAGGCGGGAAGGATGATGGGGTGGGGTTTTCCTTTGTCCAGACCATATTTTTGCAGACGGGAGAGAATGAGACGGACACTGCCGCGACTGGTCAATCGATCGAGCGCGATTCCTCCCTCCTTGCGAATGACATCGGGTGAAAAGCGTTGTGACAACAGGGTGGGGATAAGGTCAACCCGTTCGAGCTGTTCGAAGGTGATCCAATGGCGAACGGTCTGGAGAACGATCATCTGTTCTTCCACCGTGATGCGTTCTTTGTCGACAACAATACCCAGACGGCCGATGGATGCGTCCAGGTCGCTGTCGATACCGATTTTGTCCCAGAGGAGGCGCGTCTCTTTGAGGGTCAGTCCACCGCGTCGCCGGATGCGATCCACAGTGGCGTCGTCCAGGATATCGGCCGTGATGCCCAAACATTGCAACTCGTCCAAGGTCAGTATGGCGAGAGGGTGAACCAGGTGAATGTCGCGTGGTTTGGTAAACCCGATCTTTTCAATTTCCCGGGGCAGGGCGACATTGAAGCCACGCGGCAGCAGTTTTGGATTGTCCAGGCGATATTGACGATACCAGAGGGCAAAAATGTCCGGATTGAAGTGACCCATCCGGGCATCGTTGACCATGATGATCAAAACCTTGAAGGGGCCAATGCGTTTTTTATAGGAGCGGATCTCTTCCAGGGCAGCCACCATGTCGACGATGGCGGCCATATGGACCGTGTTCATGGTCGACGGTCCCATGTCGCGCAGCTTCTGGACCATGTCCAGGCCATACTGTTTCTTCAAGGCGGGACGGAACAGGGTCAGTCCGCCATACCCTTTGCCGGGGACGGAGGCGTACCATTCGTGGTGGAGCAGGGCGGTACAGGCAGCAAGGGAGAGATCTTTGGGATCGAAGAGCAGTTGGAAACCAAAAAAGGCGTGCAGCTGCATCTCTTTCCACTGTTTTGGGTCAAGGGCTTCCGGCCAGTTGAGGGTGTTCAGACTGACCTGCGTCTTGCCGATGTCGTGCTGAACGATGGCCATGACCCGATTGATGGTCTCCACCTCGCTCAGTCCGGAGGCTCTGGCCAGGATCATGGCATTCAATCCGGTGATGATGCTGTGATTGCCGCTGCTGGGGTGGTGTTGTTGCAGTTCACTCAGCCGTCGGATGGCCTGGGGTGTGAAGTTATGAAAGACGGTCTCCATGTTGCGCCGCACGGTCTCCTGGAAGAGCCGGAATCCTTCGTGGTTGCGCAGAATCTCCACCGCTGTCAGGACGGACAGATTCTCATGGGCCAGAACCTTCTCCATGATGTCGAAGGCTTTTTGCATGTGTGTGGCAGCGGTCGTCAGGGTCTTGATGCCGATCGGCTGGGCCAGAATTTTGCCAATGAACCCTTTTTGCGCCAACTCTCTGAGGCGATCTGCCACGCCGGGGGATATTTTTTCGCCACGACGATAGAGCCAACCCCCATGACCGTTGGGGATGTCTTGTGCCAGCTCCATGCCTTTGGACAGGGTGACGAGAGTCTCCGCTTGCATCGGATCGTAGAGCTTTGCTGGACTGCTTTCCTCGAGTTCTTCCATGGCATGTCTGTTTTGGGCCAAGGTGAAGTGGCGACCGCTGTCGCGAAGGTACTCCGTACTGCTTGAGGAAGGAAGTCATTTTGATCAGATCGGCCTGCTGTTTATGAAATTCCTGCTCTCTGTCCGGATGCATGGATTTGGGGGTGAAATTCCGGAAGGCAGCTTCTTTGAGCCGCGAGGATGAAGGGGATCTGCACAGTTGATCGAACAGGTCGTGTGTCTTGATACAGATATGTATGACACATATGTGTTTTACAGCCGTGTCAGTTCAGGAATGATCCGTCATGAATAATTTGTAATATATTGAATTTATTTTATAAATTCATCTGGCACGAGTCATGCTATATTACAGGCAACAAGGGAGCTTCCGGGTGGTTTCACGGGTGCGTCGCATCGGTGGGCCGCAGGAGTTGACTTGTTTTAAAAAGGAGTGTGGGAGGGCCCCCCCCGATTTCCTTCCCACTTGTCTCCTTTGTGTGGTTGGTTCCCCCCGAACCGACTGCATAGCGGATGGCGGGTCTTCCCCCCCCCCCCCCCGACATCCCGTCATCCGCAGAATTCGTCAGGCCGGTCCGGTGGTTTGGACCGGCCTATTTTTTTTGCATTTCTGGTATATTGTTGTTTTTTTATGGTTTGGCAAGACTTTTCCGGCGTTGTCTCGTGTTCCGAAGGTTGACTCCCACAAGGATCTGTTCCAACCTGCCCCTTTTGGGTGCGGGGGCGCTCTTTTGCAACGTGGACCTGACAGAGGCATGGTACGTATATCCGGAGGGGAGTTGTGTGGGCGGCACCTGGTCACGCCCAAGGGTTTGCGGGTACGTCCCACCGGGGAGCGTGTACGCCAGGCCATGTTCAACATGGTGCAGGATCGGCTGGCAGGGTGTCGGGTTCTGGATCTTTTTGCCGGCAGTGGTTTGTTGGGGATCGAGGCCCTGAGCCGGGGAGCGGCGACAGCGGTGTTTGTGGAGAAGGTGCCGGATCTGGTCCGGTTGATTCGCGGCAACCTGAACAAAAGCGGTCTGGGAGAACGGGGCGAGGTTGTCTGTGCCTCGGTCTCTGCGCCGTACACGTTCGGGGTCGCTGCGAATCTTGCCGAAGCGGCGCGGTTTGACCTGGTACTCATGGATCCTCCCTACGGGCAGGGGTTGGCCGCAGCTGTCCTGCAGGAGATGACCTGGTCATGGTTGCTGCGGCCCGATGCGTTGGTGATTGTCGAACACGCCGCCACGACCGATCTCTTGCCGGAGTGTCGGGGCTTGCGCATATGGAAACAACGTCGCTATGGTGGTACGGGGGTGACCCTGTTCCAGTGGGATCCCTCCATTGACAACAACTCCAGATTGAATGCCAACCATGAAACGGACTGCTGTTTATCCCGGGACTTTTGATCCGGTCACCTTGGGCCATGTGGATGTCATCACCCGTGGGGCGGCGCTGTTTGACCGGCTCATCGTGGCGGTGGCGGTCAACATTCACAAGAAGACCCTCTTTACGGGGGAAGAGCGTGTGGCGCAAATTGTCAATAGCGTCAAACATCTGCCGAATGTCGAGGTGTGCCGGATGCAGGGGTTGCTGGTCGAGTATGCCAGGCAGATCGGGGCTGGTGTGGTGTTGCGAGGATTGCGGGCCGTCTCCGATTTTGAGTATGAATTCCAAATGGCGAGCATGAATCGCAAGCTGGCCAGCGACATCGAGACCGTTTTTTTGATGGCCGGCGAGTCGACCACCTTCATCTCATCGCGGCTGGTCAAAGAGATTGCCGTGATGGGGGGGGATGTACAGTCTTTTGTACCGCCGCACGTTGTACCGGAGTTGATGGCGCGTCTGCAGTCCGTTTCGGGATGTGTTGTTTCTTGATCACAAAAAAACGACGTGTTCCAAGCAAAATAGACGAGGTTTGGGTTTGGTTTGAGTGTCGCTGCGCTTTTTTTTGTATGAGGTGATTAGGTTTGAAGCGTGTCCACATCAAGACCTTTGGCTGCCAGATGAATGCCTACGATTCGTCGCGCATGGCCGACGTGCTCGAACAGGGAGGTGCCTGGCGCGTGGTTGCCGAGCCGGAACAGGCCGATCTGATCATCTTCAATACCTGCCACATTCGGGAGAAGGCCGGGGAGAAGCTTTTTTCGGAGTTGGGTCGTCTGCATAAAAATCTGGAGGGGCGCCCGGTGACCTTTGCCATCGGCGGGTGTGTCGGGCAGGCGGAGGGGGTGGCTGTGTTTCGGCGTGCCCCTTTTGTCGATCTGGTGTTCGGGCCGCAAAATTATCACCATCTGCCGCTGCTGTTGGAGCGTCTTGCCAGCGGCGAGCGACGCATCGATGCCGTGGGCCAGACAGCCGATGCCAAGTTTGCCGCCCTGCCCGAGGCCAGAAGCGAGGGAGCCACCGCCGCCGTGACGGTTCAGGAGGGGTGTGATCGTTATTGCGCCTACTGTGTGGTGCCGACCACCCGTGGCCGGGAGTGGAGCCGGAGTGTGGATGAGATCCTGGCCGAGGTAAGGGCGTACGTGCGACAGGGGGTGTTGGAGATCACGCTCCTGGGCCAGAACGTCAATGCCTATCAGGGCGAGGATCACCAAGGGGTTGGCCATGACCTGGCGGCGTTATTGCGGCGGGTGGCCCGGGTGGAAGGGGTGCGGCGTCTGCGCTTTGTCACCTCCCATCCGGCGGATATGACCGATGATCTGGTGGCGGTTTTTGCCGAGGTGCCGCAAGTGTGCCCCTACATGCACCTGCCGGTCCAGAGCGGGTCGGATCGCATCCTGGAGCGCATGGGGCGCGGTCACGACGTGGCGACGTATCTGACCTGGATTGGTAAATTGCGCCAGGCGGCACCGGGGATTGCTCTGGCTTCGGATTTTATCGTCGGCTTTCCGGGGGAGAGCGAGGGTGATTTTCGGCAAACCCTCGATCTGGTGGAGCGGGTGGGGTTTGCGCATGCCTATTCGTTCAAGTTTTCTCCGCGTCCGGGGACTCCGGCAGCCGGCATGTCGCACCAGGTTCCGGACGCGGTGAGCGCAGAGCGTCTGGAGCGTTTGCAGGCGCTGCTCCATGCCCGACAACTTGCCGATAATCAACGCCAGGTCGGGCGGGTGGTGGAGCTTCTCGTGGAGGGTATCTCCAAACGCCATGCGGGTGAATTGGCGGGGCGTACGCCGGATTATCGACGCGTCAACTTTCCTGGACCGGCAGAGTGGATTGGACGACTGGTTCAGGTCGAGGTGACCGAGGGGATGCCCCATTCGCTCAAGGGTCGTCCAATAGCATAAGAAAAACAGTAACTATTCAGCACCCGGCAACGAATCGGGGTCCAGGGGGCTGGCCCCCTGGCAGGTCCAGGACAGAGTCCTGGTGGGGTTCGGGGCGAAGCCCTGACAAAGGCTTTCATGTCCAGGCCTTTCTTGAGGGGGTACTGAATGGTTACAAAACGACGGGGTGATTCCGCACGATGGACGAGAGCATCCAGACCGAACGCCTCACCTTTCCAGACAATCGCCTGGCCATACGGTTGTTCGGGGAGTGCGATGCGCATTTGCGTTTGCTGGAAGAGCGTTTGCATGTCACCCTGCATCCACGGGGCAATTCGGTGGCCATCACGGCGCACCGGGGGGAGGCGACCGTTGTACGGGAGCTGTTGCAGGAGCTGTACACGTTGTTGGAACAGGGAGAGAATGTGGATCGGCAGCGCGTGGTCGATGGTGTTCAGGCCCTGGCGGAACGGGTTGCGCCAGCCCAGCTTTTTTCCCCGGAGGTGGCCATTCACACGCCGCGTCTGGTCATTCATCCGCGCAACGCCCGGCAGGCCGCCTATATCGAGACCCTGGGGCGGTCCAACCTCACCTTTGCCACCGGACCTGCCGGGACAGGCAAAACCTATGTGGCTGTCGCTGTCGCCGTGCAGGCCTGCCTGGAAGGAGAGGCCGCGCGTATCGTCCTGACCCGCCCGGCGGTGGAAGCCGGCGAACGCCTCGGCTTCCTGCCAGGAGATTTGCAGGCCAAGGTCGATCCCTATCTGCGTCCCCTTTACGATGCCCTTTATGATATGCTGGGCTGCGAGAAGGTGGAAAAGATGCAGGAGCAGAAATTGCTTGAAATTGCCCCGCTGGCCTTCATGCGCGGTCGTACCCTGGAGGAGGCGTTCATCATTCTCGACGAGGCGCAAAATACAACGCACGAACAGATGAAAATGTTTCTGACCCGTTTGGGCCATGGGTCAAAGGCCGTGGCATGTGGGGATGCCACCCAGATCGATCTGCCAAACGGACGCGGGTCGGGGTTGGTTCATGCCATGAACATCTTGTCCGGGATCGAAGGCATTGGCATGGTCCACTTTACCGATCGGGATGTGGTGCGTCATCCCCTCGTGCGGAGGATTGTCCAGGCCTACGAGGAAGCTGATGGCCAACGGTCGTAAAAATAACGGGTCCAGATCCCTCACCGGGATGGTCCCTGCAGGTGTGGCAGCGGGGTCTGAAAAAAGGTTTCCCCGCCTGTTGCGGGTGCGCGACCCGAAGTTGCGACTGTTGCTCATGTGGTTGCAGGTCAACCCGATGGTCGATTTTTTGCTGTTTGTCGGCCTGGTGGGGTTGTTGACCATGGTCTATTCGCCGATGGTTTTCAAGCCCCTTTACCTGCCCGAGGTGGGGGAGTTTTCCCGGATCGATGTCAAGGCGGATCGGGACATTCTGATCGAGGATACCGTCTCCACGCTGCGGCGGCAGGAAGAGGCGGCCCAGGTGGTTCCCCCGGTCTATGACTGGGATGACGGCATGATGGATTCCGTCATCAACTATCTGCGGGAGTCCCTGACCTGGCTGGGCGAATCGATACGCGGCGGTCATGGTGGTGCCGTGGAAGAGAGTGTACCCAGCCGTGAGATTTTTTCCCAACGTCTGGGAGAGGAGATACCGGCGCAGGCCTATCGTGCCCTGCTGGCCGCTGCCCAGTCGCCGCCCCCCGCGCCGATCCATCCTGCCGCTGCGGCCGGTGCGGTCCCTGGTGATTCGGTGGTGCCGATCGTTCCCAAGCCCATGCCGAAAGAGGTCCCCGGACGTGCCGCTGCCCAGCGTCCGGAATCGCCTTCCGTGACTTCGGACAAAGAGACATCCGCGACCCATGCCTCGCCGAAAGGCGATTTTGATCCGGAGGATCTCAAAGAGGGCCAGGCACACACGACGCCCCAGGTCGAACGCAAGGAGGGGGCGGCCAAAAACAGTTCACCCATGACGCCACACCCCTATGCCGATTTGATTCGTATCCTTGAAAACTGGCTGGTTCCCTTGGCCAATCAACGGGTGGTGAGCGGGCCGGAGGTGCTGCGGGATCTGGAAAAAGGGACGTATGTGCGTCGTTCCATTTCGCGCAGCACCGAACAGCGTCTGAATGATGCCAACGGGCTGGTCGATCTTGATGGCATGCGGCAGCTGTTGGCGCGCAGCGCGAACGACAATCTTGGTGAGTTGCCACGGGTGTTGCGGGAGTGGATTCTCAACGAGACCCGGGCGCAGATACGGCCCAATTTTGTCCTGAATCTGGCCGAGACCAAATTGCGTCGGCAGCGGGCGCGCGATTCGGTGGAGAAGGCCTTTTTTCGTGCCCGCCGGGGCGAGATCGTCGTGCGGGAAGGGGAGGTGGTCAGTGAGGGTGCCCGCCGCAAGATCGAGGCCCTTAACCGGGGTCATTGGGTTGGCATCACCCTGTTTCGTTCCATGGGACTGGCGGCGACGCTGGCCCTCTTTTTATGGTTGAGCCGCTGGTTTTTGTTGCAGACATCGCCCGCCTTTCCGCGCGACAGAAAGACCCTGTACATCCTGGGAACCATTTTGTTCGTCAGCGCGGTGTTGTGCAACCTGACTCTTTATGTCGGTCAGGGTTTGGCGGAGCTGTTTCACTGGTATCCTACGGTTGTTCTTTACCTGCCGCCTGTGGCTCTGGGGGCAGCCCTGACCTCCTTGATCATTGGTGCGCGTTCCTCTTTGCCGGGTGGTGCCCTGATTGTGGGATCGCTCTTGGCTTTTCTCTCCTCTCTGGCGGCCAATGGCGGCTTGACCCTGTTCATCTACTATTTTATCGGCTCCATGGTGGGGGCTTTCAGTCTGCGGAGTTGCCGACGTCGTTTTGATGTGTTGGGGGCTGGTCTGCGCATCGGTTTTGCCCAGGCTTTCACCATGCCTTTGGTGGAGGCTGTGGCTGGCAACATGGTGAACTGGACCTGGTTGAGTGGCATGAGTATCGCCATGGCTGGTGGTTTTCTGGTCGGTCTGCTTGGCCTCGCTTTGATTCCCACCCTGGAGTGGATTTTCAACCTGACGACCGACTCCCGCCTGCTGGAGCTCGCTTCCGGGGATCATCCTCTGCTGAAACGGCTCTCGCTGCGTGCCCCGGGAACCTACCACCACTCGGTCATGATGGGCAATCTGGCGGAGGCCGCTGCCGAAGCCATCGATGCCAATCCGCTCATGGCCCGGGTCATGGCCCTCTATCACGACATTGGCAAGCTCTCGAAGCCGCACTATTTTGTCGAAAACCAGTCGGGCGAAAACCGCCATGACAATCTCTCTCCCTCCATGTCGGCGAAAATTATCATGTCGCACGTCAAGGATGGCGTCGAGATGGCCAGGGAGTACCAGCTTGGGGGACCGATTCTGGAGGCGATCACCACCCATCAGGGCAACTCCCTGCTGCAATTTTTTTACAACAAGGCCATCAAGGAGGCCAATCGGCGGGGTGAAGCGGTTCCCGAGTCCGAGTACCGCTATCCCGGGCCCAAACCCCAGACCCGCGAATCCGGCATTCTCATGCTGGCCGATTCGGTGGAGGCGGCGGCCCGTGCCCTGAAAAATCCTTCGCCCTCCAAGATTCAGAGTCTTGTGCAGCGGATCGTCAACAATAAAATTGCCGACAAGCAGTTGGACGAATGCAGGTTGACTCTGAGCGAAATTGCCACCATCGAAGAGGCTTTCTGTCGGGTTCTCATTCTGGGTTTTTATCACCATCGTAT
The DNA here is from genome assembly GCA_015229045.1 of Magnetococcales bacterium. Next base: position 10,664 of record JADGCJ010000038.1, on the reverse strand, counting down.
CGCTTATCCCGACCTGATCAAGAAGCCGCCGCAGCTGGTTGGCAATCGGCTGGGATGACCTCTGCATGCCCTCGCCACGCCTGCATGTGACGTGTGATCATCCTGGCTGGGGTGCCTCCCTGGTCAAGGTTGTGCGCCAGAGTGTCGTCGCCACCCTGACCCATGCCGGTGTCACCGCCGGGAAACAGACCCCGGAGATCAGTATTCTCTTGACCGGGGATGAGGCCATTCAGGAGTTGAATCGCATCTGGCGCGGGATTGACAAGCCCACCAATGTTCTCTCTTTTGCCCTGGAAGATGATCTCACCGTGGTGCATCCGCCGCGTGTGCGTCCGCTGGGGGATGTGGTATTGGCCTTCGAGACCCTGGTTCGGGAGGCTGCGGAGTATGAACAACCCCTGCAGGAGCATTTACGGCGCATGGTGGTGCATGGTGTTTTGCACCTCCTGGGCTATGATCACGAGAGGTCGGTGGACGAGGCCGGGCGGCAGGAGAGGGAAGAGGAGGTGATTCTGGCCACTTTTAAAAATTCTTGTGTTATTTAGACCGAATCCATTTCGAGATGCGTAATTTTTTTAAACCATTGAAAGACTGGGATGGTCCAGGAAGGGCTGTGCCCTTCCTGGTGGGGTTTGGGGCGAAGCCCCAATAAAATCTTTCATGTCACTTTTTTTCTCGATTGCAAAGAAACGACGTGCTCCGAAGTGGACGCGGCTCAGTGTCCTCTCAAGAAAGACCTGGACATGAAAGCCTTTATCAGGGCTTCGCCCCGAACGAACCCCACCAGGACTCTGTCCTGGACCTGTCCGGTCGCCAGCCTCCTGGACCCCGATTCGTTGCCAGGTGCTGAATAGTTACCATGACACTACGCAGATGTGTATTTCAGCGATGTATCGACGACGATGGCCAGGAACAAAAACCCCAGATATTTCATCGAGGCCAGAAAATTGAACCACCCCAGCTCCGGAGTCGGAGAGCGCAGCAGACGCAGACTCGACCAGATGAAGAAAGCCCCGGCGATGAGACTTCCCACCAGATAAACAGCTCCCAACTCACCAAATATCCAAGGCAGGAGAGAGGCCCCCACCAGCAATACCGTATTCAAAAGGATGGCCCGCGCTGCCCGCTGCTCCCCCACCAATACTGGCAACATGGGGACACCCACCCGGCGATAATCCTCTTTGAGATGAATGGCCAGGCTCCAGAAATGGGAAGGGGTCCAGAAGAAAAGAATCAAGGCCAGAAAGAGTGGCAAGGCACACAGCTCCGGGCGCACCGAGGCTGCCCCGGCAAGCACGGCAAAGCTCCCTGCCAATCCGCCGAAGACAATATTCAACCAGGAGCGGCGTTTGAGCCAGACGGTGTAAACCACGGCATAGAAAAAAGCACCAAGGAATAAATGAATGGCAACGACGGGATTGAAGATCCAGGTGGCCAGGAGAGTGCCAGAAATGAGCAGGAAGCCCGCCAGCCACAGGGCGTGCTCAGGGTTGCCCAACGCCCCGGTAGCCAGAGGACGACGGGAAGTCCGGCTCATATGCTGGTCAATATCCCGGTCATAGTAGTGGTTGAAGACTGCCGAGCTTGATGAACCCAGAATCATCACCAGGACCAATAAGCCCAGATGTCCCCATTGCACGACCGGGGTCGTGGCGACGTAGGCGACAACCGCCGTCAAGGCGATCATGCCACCTATGCGCAACTTCATGAGTTCAACATAGTTCCGGATCATGGAGATTCCGTGCATCCCGTCTCGGCATGGGGGTGTGGCTCCGGTCACCACCTGGATGACACAGAGAGGTCAAGGCCCGTAGTGATAGACTTTCCAATATATGGAAATATACAACGACAGGGCCAGGATCAGCAATACTCCCCCCAGAATCCACTTTCCGTACGACGGCGGGGGTTTGTCGTTTTGATCCATGCGGTCACGACTCATTGATTTGTTCCGAGTGGGGAGAGAAGAGGTGGTGACCTCTTCCCCCCCCGGCACGGAGGGGGAAGAGGCACGGACCTTGTTACTTTTTGACGTAGATGTAGGGGTTCCAATCGGCGGTCACCACCACATCTTTGGGGAAGTTGCCCGGGCCGGGAGGGCTGGGGCAGTGGGTCCACTCAAGGGAGCCAGATCTCCAAGGATTTTCAGGTGCTTTTTCGCCTTTGATGGCACTCATGATCCAGTTGAGTATCGTGACGGCCATGCCGGCAGCGACAATGAAGGCTCCGAGCGTGGCTATTTTATGATAGGGAACGAACTCCGGAAACATTTGGTAGTCCCAGTAGCGGCGCGGCATGCCTTGAACACCGATCCAAAAGAGCGGGTAGAAGGTGACATGGACCCCGATGATGTTGAGCCAGAAACCCAGCTTGCCCATGGAGGGGTTCGCATAACGACCCGTCATTTTCGGGAACCAGTGGTAAACAGCCGCAAAAACAGTAAATGCAGCGAAGATGCCCATGATGAAGTGGAAGTGGGCATGGACGAAGGAGGTCTCCGAGAGGTGGACGTCCAGCACCGTCATGGCCAGAGGGATGCCGGTCAATCCACCGACGAGGAAGAGGAACAGGCAACCCAGCGCATAGTACATGGCCACCGTCAAGTGGATGGCCCCACGATAGAGCGTACCGAAAAGAGAGATGGCCAGCAGTCCGACAGGCACCGAAATCAAGAGGGTGCTGACCATCTGACCGATACGGATCCAGTCCGGCATACCGGAGATGTAGAGATGATGCACCCACACCTCGCCGGAGATCAGGACGATACCCCACATGCCGCCGTAAACAGCGACTTTGTAGTTGAACACCATATTCCGGGTGCAGGTGGAGATGATCTCGAAGAGGATACCCAGGGCCGGCAGCAGGATGACATACACGGCAGGATGGGAATAGAACCAGAAGAGGTTTTGATAGAGCAGGACGTCGCCGCCCGCCGACGGATCGAAGAAGTGCGTACCCAGATATTTGTCAAACAGCAGCATGGTGACGGCGGAAGCCAGCACCGGCACAAAGACGAGTTGGATGATGAAAGCGGTCACGGTGGACCAGACGAACATATTCATCTGATTCCAACCCATACCCGGGGCCCGCATGTAGATCACGGTGACCAGGAAGTTGACGGCGCCCAGGATGGAGGCAAAACCCAGAAGATGAACCGTGAAGACGTAGAGGGCGGTGTTGCCGGCAGTTCTCAGGGAGTAGGGCGGGTAGCCTGTCCACATCACGTCTGGTGGATCCGACACGATGAAGGTCAGGAGCGCCAGTACGATACCACCGAAAAAGAGCCACACGCTCAAGGCATTGATCCGGGGGAAGGCCACATCCTTGGCGCCGATCATCAGGGGCAGGAAGTAGTTGGCCGCGAACCCGGTCAAACCGGGGATGAGAAAGCCCAGGATCATGGCGGCGCCATGGAAATAGAGCCACACGTTGTATTGATCGCCGCCGGTATTGGGATTGACGAGGGTTGGTCCGAGGCTGGACTGTTCGATCCGGATCAAAAGGGCCATGAGACCGGCCACGGCGAAAGCTGCGATAGAGCCAATCAGGTACAAAATACCGATACGTTTGTGATCGGTGGTAAAAACCCACTCTTTCAGACTGAAGCCCGAGGATGATGCACTCATTTCTTGATATCTCCCAGTTGCTATTGCGTCGGTATCAGACCTTGCTGCCTTTCTTTTTCAGCCATTGCTCAAACTCTTCAGGCGGAACAGCCCGAACCGGGGCATACATGTTCGCATGATTGGTGCCACAATACTCCACGCAGGTTACAAAGGTCTTCTCGGCCACTTTGGGATAGAACCATATATACGTGATGCGGCCAGGCATGACGTCCTCTTTCAAACGATACCTGACGAGTCCGAAGGAGTGGATCACGTCCGAGGATGTCATCCGCAGGACGACCGGGCGCCCGACTGGGACCACCAGACCCTCGCCCTCTTTGGCATCGACGTAGTAGGTGGACTTGGTGCCGTCGGCATACTCGAATTCCCAGTTCCACATGCTGGCGGTCACTTTGACTTCGAGGGCATTGGGTGGCACCTTGCGGTAGATATTCCAGACGGTCCACCCCTTGGCGGCCAGGAAGAAATCGTCTGCCATGAAGATGAAGGCGGGAACCATGGCCCAGGCCCACATCTGGGCACGGGAGAGGGTTGGACCGCTGCCCACATCGTCCGGGGATTTGGCTCGATACTTGAAAATCCAATAGGCGGCCAGGATGGCAAATATGGTCCCCATGATGCCGATGTCGATCAGGAGTTCGTGCCACAGATGATCCCACTCTGCGACGGGGTCGACAATCGCACTGGCCTCGATCTTGCCGACCTCTCCGGTGGCATACCCGGAGGCATAGAGCGGCATCGCAAGCAGAAATGTCCCCAACCCAATGGGTAAACTGAACATCTTTTTCATATATCCTATCCTTCTTTCTTATGTTTGCGTCGAATCTTGTAATAGAACACCGACCCCACAAGCATGCTGATCCCAAACAGAAACGAGCCTACCCCGACAAAGACCGGAATGTTGTAGGTATACCGGCCTTCCTGGTAGTTGTAGCTGTAGCAAAGGGAGATGGCATAATTGATGAACTCGTGCGGTTTGATCTCTCCTTGCCGTGCTTCCATCAAGGCAATTTGCATGTCCAGGGTGGAGTTGACCAGAAGATACATGTAGCGCGAAATACGACCCTCATTGGTCAGCACGATGGCCACGTTGGGGTGGTAAAAAATCTTGTCCTGCGTTGCCCAGAAAAACCTGAATCCTGTTTTCTCCGTCACTTCCTTGATCCGGTTGGGGTCGGCAAACCTGGCAAAAGTCCATCCCGCCTTGAGTTCGGGCGGCATGGCGAGCTTCTCTGCGAACCTGGCCATGGTCTCTTGCGTATCGGCTTTGTCGAAAGAGATGGTCAGAATCCGGTAATCCACCCCCGCTTTCATTGTTTTGATCACCTTGCCCAGCAGGGTGATGACCTCGCCGTTGACTGCCGAACAGCTCCCGTCGCACTGGTAGTAGGAGAAAACCAGAACCAGCGGTTTGCCGACCAGATCGCCCAACCTGAACGACTTGCCCGACTGATCGATCAACTCCACGCCCTGATCCGGTTTGACTCCCAAAAACTTTTTCTCGTCGATCCGGAAGAGGCTCTGGTCAAGATCCGACTCCCTCTGCCGAAAGTACTCGGCCTGCGACGCGCCTGGTATTCCCAGGAGCATCCACGCCATACAGCAGAGAAAGAGGTACCGACTGAACATCCGCATGACCCGGTGCTTCTACCAGTAGTACACTTGGGTTGCCACGAAGAACCAGACCACATCGACAAAGTGCCAGTACATGCCGGCGCAAAAGACAAAGTACTTATTCGTCTTGCCGAACAGGGCCGGGATCAGAACCGTCAGGAATATGCCAAGGCCGACGATCACGTGAGAGGCGTGGAAGCCGGTGATGGAATAAAAAGCGGTGCTGTAGGCATTTGTCGAGGGAGTGAAGCCCTGGTGCATCAGGTGGCCATATTCGTACACCGTGCAGCCCAGGAAGGCGGCGCCGAGAAGGATCGACAAAAAGAGCCATCCACGGAACCCACCCAGGTTGCCGTGATCCAGTTTCTCCTCGGCGACGTGGTAGGTGATGCTGGAGGTGACGAGAATGATCGTCATCAGCAGGGGCAGCGTCAGGTTCATATGGGCCGGGGTGCCGGCGGGCGGCCAGGTCTCCGCAGGCAGACGCATGGTCCAGTAACTGACAAAAAGACCAAGAAAAATAAAAACTTCCGATATGATGAATATGGGCAGGGCCGACGGAGAAACACCCGAAATGAGGGGTTTCTGCGAAAGGCCTTCCGCGACCCATTTGGCGATGCCGATCAGCAACAACGGCGTACCCACTCCGGCAAAGCCCGCAGCCAAAGTCGGATTGTTGTAAACGAACCAGGCAGTGAATGTCAGCGGCACGGCCAGGACGATACCAACGGTCAGCACCATCGGTGCCCAGCTGAACTCCCAATGATGGATATGCTCCGAAGCATGATTCGACATGTTACCTCCTTGAATGGCCAATGCACCCTGTCCCGTGGTTTTTGGTGAATTCAAAATTTTTTTATCCCTACCATCGTTCTTGATTGAAGTCAATTTTTTTTAGATCATTCTCCAGGGCAATCGCATTTGAAACTGACACACCCGAGGCCATGATCGCTTTACTGCAAAGATTGCGTATTCCGGGGCGAGTCGTCACTGAGCGGTCAGGATGACCATGTCGTCGCGATGAATGATCTCTTCATTGGCGATGAAGCCGAGTATCGTCTCGAACTCGGTGCTGTGGTGGCCCATGATGCGGCGCAAGTCGTCGGCGTTAAAGTTGACCAGACCTTTGGCGAACCTGTCTCCCTGTGGCGTGGAGCAGTAGACAGCTGCCCCCCGATCGAAGCTCCCTTCGATGCGCCGTATCCCCTTGGCCAGCAGGCTGCGACCTGCCAGCAGGGCATCGGCCGCCCCCTGATCCAGAATCAAATCCCCTTCGGCCAGCAGACCGTCGGCAATCCAGCGCTTGCGGGAGCTGATGGTATCGGACTCGGCCAGGAAAAGGGTGCCAAAGGGTTCACCCTGGAATATGGTACGCAGGGGATCGGTGCGAAAACCGTTGGCCAGCAATGTCCGACACCCGCTGCGTGCGGCTTTGCGTGCCGCCCGCAACTTGGTTACCATCCCTCCTGAACCAACCTGAGTACCGGCACCTCCGGCCAGGGCTTCCACCTCGGGGGTTACCCGTTCCACCAGGGGAATGCGCCGGGCCTCTGGGTTCTGGCGCGGATTGGCGTCGTACAGACCATCGACATCCGAAAGCAAAACCAGCAAATCGGCACGAATCAAGCCGGCCACCAGAGCTGCCAGGGTATCGTTGTCGCCAAAGCGGATCTCGGCCACGACCACGGTGTCGTTTTCGTTGACGATGGGCACCAGTCCCAACTGCAACAGCGTCTCCAGGGTATCGCGGGCATTGAGGTAACGGCGCCGGTGCGCGACGTCGTCCCGGGTGAGCAGAATCTGTCCGACGTGACGACCCAACCCGGCAAAGGCCTCTTCGTAGCAGCGCATCAGGGATCCTTGCCCTGCAGCGGCAGCGGCCTGTTTTTCCCGCAGAGAGAGCAGGGGACGTCCCAGATTGAGGCGCGGTCTGCCTGCCGCCACGGCGCCCGAGGTGACGATCACCACCTGGCGTCCCGCACGGATCAGCTCCTCCACCTCCTGGCAACGGGCGGTGATCCACGCCCGATCCAGGGTCGTTCCTCCCCCCGTCAACAGGTTGGAGCCAATCTTGACCACCACCCGCCGCGAGGCTGCCAGGTGACCCCATTCCCGTTTGAGTCTCTTCTCCATGATCCGGATCCTGCTCTGTGTCGGCGTTTCCATCGTCCAAACCAGATCCACGAGACGCACAGCTTTTTAACAAAGGTTAAGATTGGGATGGTCCAGAAAGGGCTGTGCCCCTCTCAGCCTTTCAGTTTGACGGGCGGAGGCATGGTATTGAGTATGCCCGGCGTGAGCTGCATTCCCACGGCGACGGCAACGTTGACACCCCGTTCCAGAGAGAACGCCTTGTCGGTAACTGGCTGGAATAGATCGATATAATCAATGCTTTGTCGGCCATAGACAAAATTGCCGACGAAGTCACTGCTGATGGCATACATCAGGGGCAGCAAAGCCATCATCGACGAGGCCGGCACACCGATCAAATGTTCTTCGAGATCCCCCGCCTCCTGGTTGTTCTGTGGATAAAACCACAAGGGCGTACTGATGAACAAAAAAGAGTCCTCTCGCAGAGAGAGAAGCAGTTTCTTCAAGAGCCTCTTTGCCTCTTCCACATGCAGATGCTCGATGACATCAAGCAGACACAGCACATCATACTCACGCATCCGCTCGATTGGCACATCCTGGGCAGGGGTGTGCCAAATATTTCTATAATATCTTTTATTGAACAGATCGATATTGCGACAGGAGATGTCATATCCGTCGATGCCATCCACCTGCCAGTGGCTGGTATCTGGATTGTTTTTGATCAGCTCCCCCAATGAGCCACAGCCAAAACCGATATCGAGAACCCTGACCGGGAGTGACACATCTTTGAATACTCTGAATATGACCGATTTTTCGGAGGATGAATTTCCAATAAAGGCGTGTTCTCCTGCGGGGATACTGGCAACCAATTCGTAATTGCTTATGATTTGTCGCATCAATGTCTCCTGAACAAGTGACAGCCTCTTGTCGTACCCGGTGACAGATCACGCCATCCTCTTCCTGATCTTCGGGAACAAATGACAGCCTCTTATCGCACCCAGTGACAGATCACGCCATCCTCTTCCTGATCCCTGGGCGACACCCAAGAGTCTGTTTCGGTGTGAAGACCGGCCCGGGTGGGTGCGTCGGGCAGCGCGGCCGTACCGGCTACCGGCGCGGCGGCACGAATCTCCCGCACCCGCACAGCAACCCGGCCAACCAGCTCGCGCACCCCCTGACCGCTCACCGCAGAGATGGCAACCACTTCGCCAAAGACCGCGAGACGTTTTGCCAAGACCTGCATCTGTTTCGTATCGATGAGATCTCCCTTGCTGAGGACGAGCAGGCGTGGCTTGGCGGCCAGGTGGGAGGAATATTTGGCCAGCTCCGCCTCGATGGTATGAAAATTGTCAAGAGGATCCGATCCATCCGGCGGTTCGCAGTCGAGCAGATGCAGCAACAGGGCGCACCGCTCCACATGGCGCAGGAAGATATGTCCCAGACCCGCTCCCTCGCCTGCTCCTTCGATCAGGCCGGGGATGTCGGCCACCACAAAGCTCTCTTCATCGCTGACGCGCACCACCCCCAGATTGGGAACCAGCGTGGTAAAAGGGTAGTCGGCAATTTTAGGTTTGGCAGCGGATATGACGGAAATCAGAGTGGATTTTCCGGCGTTGGGCATGCCCACCAGCCCCACATCCGCCAGCAGTTTGAGTTCGAGGCGTACCCACAGCTCCACGCCAGACTGTCCCGGATCGAATTGCCGTGGCGACTGGTTGGTGGAACTTTTGAAGTGTGTATTGCCGCGACCGCCCATACCTCCAGGGGCGAGCAAAAACCGCTCATCCGGGGTTATGCAGTCCCAGAGGATCTGGCCGTCGATATCGTCGCGGACCAGGGTGCCTACAGGCACGCGAACCTCCAGTGGCGGCGCCGAGCGACCTGTGCGACAGGCGCGCATGCCGTTTTGGCCTCGTTCCGCCTTGAAATGCTGGCGATAACGAAAATCGATCAGGGTATTCAGGTGCGGATCGGCGACCAGAACGATGTCGCCGCCGCGACCGCCATCACCGCCGCTGGGTCCACCATTGGGGATATACTTTTCTCGCCGGAAGGTCACGGCTCCGGATCCGCCATCTCCGGAACGAACAAAAATCTTGACCTCATCCAAGAAGCGCATCGCCAGCCCCAGACGACAACGGGGAAGCAGCCTCCAGCCACTCCCCCGTGTCCTTAAACGGTTCGTTCCTGCCTGACAGGGCGCGGAGGGGGAGATCCCCCTTCCACCCTTCGATCATGAGAGTTGCTGCACGACCTTCGCGGTGAAACGCGCTCAGGAGGCGACGACGTTGACGTACTGACGCTTGCCACTTTCGGTGAAGAGCACTTTGCCGCCGATCAGGGCAAAGAGGGTATGGTCACGTCCCATGCCGACGCCATTGCCGGCGAAGACCTTGGTTCCCCGCTGCCGGATGAGAATGTTGCCGGGCACGACCGCCTCACCGCCGAAGCGCTTCACGCCCAACCTCTGACCTGCGGAATCGCGACCATTTCGAGAACTGCCACCCGCTTTTTTATGTGCCATGACTCGATCCTCCTGTCCTTCCCATATCCCATGGGGGTCGATTACTTCAGGTGCTTCCGGAGCAGCGCCTTGTTTGCGTCGGGGGCGGGGACACATCCTGGTGCGGCATGTCCGCCCGACCATCCACGACTCACCCCATTGTCAACCCTGCCATCCATCATCCATGCAACCCCCCGCTGGCCCGGAACCCCGGGGATCATGATCCCACCGGGCGGCCAGGGCGGATTCACGCGCCGATGCCGGTAATTTGCAGTTCGGTTAAATGCTGACGATGCCCCTGCTTGCGCCGATACTGCTTGCGCCGCCGCCGCTTGAACACCAGAATCTTCTTGTCCCGCAACTGCTGCAGGATGCGCCCTGTCACCGTGACCCCGGCGACGGCATCCCCCGTCTTGATTCCGGCATCGCTGGTGACCAGCAACACGTCGGCCAAGGTCACGTTCTCTCCCTTTTCACCCGGCAGCCGTTCCACGCGCAAAACGTCATTGACTGCCACTTTGTACTGTTTGCCGCCGGTCCGTACCACCGCAATCATGGGGAAATCCTCCGCTTCAGACTAAAAAAATCCCTTCCCTGGCCCACTCTGCAGCCGGTCCACGGAAGAGACGTGCCACAGGAAACGGCTCATTATCGTCGAAAATCGGACCCTGTCAAGTCTCTTTGCACGTTTTTCAGGGCGATCGCATTTGAAACTGGCACACCCGAGGCCATGATCGCTTTTTGGCATTGGGGTCCAGGGGGCTGGCTCCCTGGCGGTTCAAGGGCAGAGCCCTTGCGGGGTTTGGGGCGGAGCCCCAATAAAGTCTTTCATG
>JADGCJ010000037.1 GCA_015229045.1 Magnetococcales bacterium | reverse complement strand
CCAGGGAGCCAGCCCCCTGGACCCCGATTCGTTGCCGGGTGCTGAATAGTTACGATGCAATAAGGATTGATATCTGGCACATCCGGCAGGGCATGGACAGAGTTTGGCATGTTTTCAGTTCGTTTTTTTTGGCATTTTCATAATCCTGCTGCACCGGAATAAAAACAACGATGACTGAACCCTCCTCCCCAGAGTCCAAACGCATTCCCGTCAACATTGAAGACGAAATGGAACGCTCATACCTCGATTATGCCATGAGCGTGATCGTGGGACGTGCCCTTCCTGACGTGCGCGATGGGTTGAAACCCGTCCATCGACGGGTTCTCTTCGCCATGAACGAACTGGGCAACGATTGGAACAAGGCCTACAAGAAATCGGCGCGTGTGGTCGGCGATGTCATTGGTAAATACCATCCGCATGGCGACGTGGCGGTGTATGATACCATCGTGCGCATGGCCCAGGATTTTTCCATGCGCCATGTCCTGGTGGATGGCCAGGGCAACTTCGGCTCGGTGGATGGCGACTCGGCGGCGGCCATGCGTTATACCGAGGTGCGCATGATGCGCCTCGCCCACGAACTGCTGGCCGATATTGACAAGGAGACGGTCGCCTTTGGTGCCAACTATGACGGCTCGCTCAGCGAACCCCTGGTTTTGCCAGCCAAGTTTCCCAATCTGCTCGTCAATGGCTCCTCGGGGATCGCCGTGGGGATGGCCACCAATATTCCTCCGCACAATCTGGGGGAGGTGGTGGACGCCGTCTGCGCCCTGATCGACCGGCCGGAGATGAGCAACCGGGAGCTGATGGCCATCGTCCCCGGTCCGGATTTTCCGACCGGCAGCACCATCCATGGTCGCTCCGGCATCCTGAATGCCTACGAGACCGGACGCGGCTCCATCGTCGTGCGCGCCAAGACCAGCACCGAACCCCTCAAAGACAACCGTCAGGCCATCATCATCCACGAACTCCCCTACCAGGTGAACAAGGCGCGTCTGGTCGAACGCATTGCCGAACTCGTGCGCGACAAAAAGGTGATCGGCATCTCCGATCTGCGCGATGAATCGGATCGGGAGGGGATGCGGGTGGTGATCGAGCTGCGCCGCGATGCCCATCCCGATGTGGTCCTCAACCAACTCTTCAAGCATACGCCGATGCAGAGTTCGTTCGGGGTCAATGCCCTGGCGCTGGTCAACGGCCAGCCGGTCACCCTCGACCTGAAAGGGTTCCTGCGCGAATTTGTCACCCATCGGCGTGAAGTGGTCACCCGGCGTACCCTGTTTGAACTGAGCAAAGCCAGAGGCCGGGCGCATATTTTGGAAGGGTTGACCGTCGCCCTGGCCAACATTGACCGGGTGATCGAGTTGATCCGCGCCGCCCGCAATCCGACCGAGGCCCAGACCGCCCTGCTCGCCGAGCTGTGGGAACGGGGTCCGGTGGAGGCGATGCTGCTGGCCGCCATGCCCGCCGGAGCGGAGGGGAGCGACCAGGCGGGCCTGGTGGCTTCGCTCCAGTTTGTCGATGGCGGCTATCGCTTTACCCAGGAGCAGGTGCAGGCCATCCTGGAGATGCGTCTGCAACGCCTGACCGGCCTGGAACAGGACAAGATTCACGACGAATTCAAGACCCTCCTTGCCGAAATTGCCCGCCTGGAGACCATCCTGGCCAATGACCAGGTTTTGATGGGAGTGATCAAGGAGGAGCTGCTGTGGATCAAAAGCGAATTTGCCGACGCGCGCCGTACACGCATCGTCGAGGACGCCGGTGATTTTTCGGTCGCCGATTTGATCCCGGAAGAGGAGACCGTTGTCACCGTCAGTCATGCCGGTTACGTCAAACGACAGCCGGCGGAGGATTATCGGGCGCAGCGACGCGGTGGCAAGGGCAAAAGTGCCACCGGCATTCGCGACGAGGATTTCATCGAGCAGCTCTTTGTCGCTTCCAGCCACGACACCATCTTTTGTTTCACGGATCGGGGGCGGGTCTTCCGGCTCAAGGTGTACGAGATTCCGGCGGGGACACGTCTTTCGCGCGGCAAGGCCCTGATCAATCTGCTCTCGCTGGAGCCGGGCGAAAAGGTTCGCCAGATCCTGCCCTCGTCGGTGCCGGTAGCCGAACAGAATCGCTGGGACATGCTCTTTGCCACCCGGCGTGGACTGGTCAAAAAAACCGCCCTGTCGGCCTTTGCCAACATACGCACCAATGGCATCAAGGCCATCACCCTGCTGGAAGGGGATGACCTGATCGGCGTCGCCCTGCTGCCGATGCTCCCCTGGGAACTCGAAGTCGATGCCCCCGAAACCGAAGGCGACGAGGGGGAAAGCGATAGCGAGGCCGACGAGGGAGAGGATGTCGATACGGCACCTGGAACAGAGGGTGGCGAACGCGCCAACGAGGTTCTTGACGCCGAGGAGAGCGGCGAGGCGCAGGAGGAGTCACCGGAAGATGCCCAGCGTCCACCCGGTCGCATCCTGCTCTTTTCCCGCAGCGGCAAGGCGGCGCGCTTTCGGACGCATGCGATCCGACGCATGGGACGCACCGCCCGGGGTGTGCGCGGCATGAAGCTGAAAGGGGATGACCAACTGATCGCATTGACGGTCCTGACGCCCGATTGCCAGGTGCTGACCATCACCGAAAAAGGTTTTGGCAAACGCTCCCAGGAGGGTTTGTTCGCCACCAAGGGGCGTGGTGTTCAGGGGGTGATGGGCCTGCTCACCAGTGCCCGCACCGGGCCCGTGGTGGGTGCCCTGAATGTGACCGCCGGTGATCAGGTCATGGTGATCACTGACCAGGGAACCCTGTTGCGTACCTCCGTCGATACCATCCGCATGACGGGTCGCAACACCCAGGGTGTCACCATTCTCAACGTGGCCGACAACGAACGCATCTCCTCCATAGCCCGTATCGCCGAGTCCGAGACCGACGAGGGGGAGAGTGACCAGGATCAGAGTGGAAACAGCGCATCGGATGATGCCGAAGGGGTGGTCTCCGGTGTGAGTGAAGCTGAAAAGGGATCTCCGGACAGGGAGTGATCGTATGCTCGATATCAAACAGATTCGTGACCAGACCGACTGGGTCGAGGAGCGCCTGCGCACACGCGGCGGCCGCTACGATCTGACCGCCTTTCGTGCCCTGGAAGAGGAGAAACGTGCCCTGCAAACCGAAACGGAAAATTTGCAGGCCGAGCGCAACGCCGTTTCCAAGGAGGTTGGTGTGCGCAAACAGCAGGGCGCGGATGCAACGGAGCTGCTGGCCCGTATGAAGGGAATTGGTCCGCGCATCAAGGAGCTGGAGCTGCGTTTGCGGGAGCAGGAGGAGCGTGTGCAAAAACTCCTGTTGGATCTGCCCAATCTGCCGCACACGAGTGTACCCCAAGGCGCCGATGCCCGGGATAATGTCGAGGTGCGGCGTTGGGGTGAGCCGCGCCAGTTCGCTTTTCAGCCTCTCAACCATTGGGATGTCGGCGAGCGGCTGGGCATTCTTGATTTTGCGGGTGGGGCACTCCTGGCCGGGGCGCGTTTTACCGTGTTTCGCGGTGCCGGAGCGCGTCTGACCCGTGCCCTGATCAGCTTCATGCTTGATCTGCACACCACCGAACATGGCTATACGGAGATTCTTCCTCCCATGCTGGCCTCTCCGGCTGCTTTGCTGGGGACGGGACAGCTGCCCAAGTTTGAGGCCGATCTGTTCGCCACCCGGGACGATGACCTTTACCTGATTCCTACCGCCGAGGTTCCCCTGACCAACCTGGTGCGCGAACGCATCCTCCATGCCAGCGAACTGCCCCTGAAAATGACCGCCTGGACGGCCTGTTTCCGTCGGGAGGCAGGCGCCGCCGGCCAGGATACCCGTGGCCTGATCCGGCAGCACCAGTTTGACAAGGTGGAGCTGGTCCAGATCACCCAACCCGGAGAGAGTTACCAGGCCCTGGAGTCCCTGACCATCGATGCGGAAAATGTCTTGCGACGCCTGGAATTGCCCTATCGAACCATGGCACTCTGCACGGGGGACATGGGCTTTGCCTCCGCCAAGACCTACGATCTGGAGGTGTGGTTGCCTGGACAGGGACGCTATCGTGAAATATCCTCCTGTTCCAATACCGAGGCGTTCCAGGCGCGGCGCATGCAGGCCCGTTTCAAGCGAGACGATGCTGGCAAAGCGGAGCCGGTCCACACCCTGAATGGATCCGGTGTGGCTGTCGGGCGGGCGCTGGTGGCGATTTTAGAAAATTTTCAGCAGGCCGATGGCAGCGTCGTCCTGCCCGATGCCCTGCGTCCCTATATGGGAGGTCTTGACAAGATAAAAGTTTGATAAAAAACAAAAAGGATGGGTGGCCGAGCGGTTGAAGGCAACGGTCTTGAAAACCGTCGTACTCGAAAGGGTACCGTGGGTTCGAATCCCACCCCATCCGCCACCCCCTCCCCAGGGGGCTTTCTCGGTTGCCAAAAAACCTCGTAGACCCTCTCCCGATCCGAAAAAATTATCCAACTATTCCAGAGGTTACGAAGTGTCCTGGGAGTTATAGCAGTTCCAATTGAAATTTGAGCATATTACGATGGTTTCCATGAGCTACCATTGTCCCTTCCGATTGATTCATCTGGCCCGATTCCGAGAATGGTTGCGGGGTCTTCGTGCGGATTTTTATGGACTGGAGAGATGAAATCCGGGACAATCGAGACATGGAAAAACCGTTTCCGGGTAGTCCATGGCCGCGTCTCCGGATTTTGGGCACGAATCCCCGGAACCATCTTTCCCGAATGGCTCTTTGAAAAATTGAAACGGGTTAAGAATTCAGGCTGCTTTCCGCAGGTATTGGTGGTGCAAACCGCCCAAGTGTGGAACGGCGACTATTTTTCCTGCGTCCGTTGGCTGGACAGGCCGGTGGTCGGGGCAGTCCTTTTTGAGACCCAAGTGTGTCCTGAAGCCATGATAATAGACGAAGTAATTGGCCAGGGTTTGTCGCAGGTGTTCCTCGTTCAGCGTGATGATGTGGTCCAGGACATCGCGCCTGATTGATCCAATCATCCTTTCAGCATAGGGATTTTGCCAAGGTGAAGCTGGTGCCGTGATCACTTCCTCTATACCCATTGCACGAAGTGTCGTCCGACACTCGGCTTGAAATGCAGGGGCTCGGTCATGGAGCAGAAAGCGGGGAGCAGTATCCCGTGGAAAAGCTTCACGAATTTGTTGAGCGACCCAGGATGCTGTCGGATTGGTCGTGACGTTGAAATGAATGATTTTTCTGCGGTCGTGGTTTATGAAAATCAGGACGTAGAGTACCTTGAAAGAGATGTCCGGAATCGTGAAGAAATCCATGGCGACGATCTGACTGGCGTGGTTTTTCAGGAAGGTCTTCCAGGTTTGTGACGGATGTTTCTTGGGTTTGACCATATGCCTGGAGACTGACGACTGGGCCAAGCTGTAGCCGAGCTTCATCAGTTCTCCGTGAATGTGCGGCGCACCCCAAAGCGGGTTTTCCAGGCTCATTCGTTTTATCAGGTCGCGCACGTCTTTCGGAACGGATTTTCGTCCTCCGGATCGCTTGCTGGACTTCCACTTCCAATACAGGCGAAATCCTTCTCTGTGCCACTTGAGTACGGTGCTTGGCTTGAAGATCATCAGGGCGTTTTGCCAATTTGGCCAAATCCTCGATAGCCAAACCCAAAAAAGGCGATCCCACTGCCGAATCATAAGCCGCTGTTTTTGCTTCCGTTGCATGACAATGATTTGGTGTCGCAAAGCCAGGATCTCGATTTGAAGGGCCGCCTTGGAACGGAAAGTGGACGTGATTCCGACGAGGAAAAGCGATAACATGTTGAGCATGAAGGTAGTTTCCATCGACTTTTGTGTGTTTGATATCTATGCAGCGCTGAGGCAATTTGCCTCGAACAAGGGGAACACGAAATACCAAGCCATCCACGAAAAGAGGGTTCGCCAGCGAAACAAGGATCTTGCGAACTTGGCACAACTGGAAGGTCGAGAACTGGCATGACTGACCACGACGGTCTCTACCATCAACTCTACGAGCATCCGGCCATGATGGCGGACCTGATGCGGCAGTTTGTGACCGAGCCATGGGTTCAGGATCTTGATTTGGCCAGGATGGAGCCGGTCAAAACCAAATTTCATGTGCCCGGGTTGCCCAAACGGACCAGTGATGTTATCTGGCGAATCCCGACCCGTTCCGATTCCGATGTTTACCTTCTGGTTTTGTTGGAATTCCAGTCCGAATCAGACCGCTGGATGATCCTGAGGGTCATTATGTACATGTGCCTGTTATGGCTTCAATTGTTGCACGAGAAACGAATTCCGGCCCAGGGACCACTGCTGCCACTCTTTCCGGTGGTGTTGCACAATGGCGATACCCCCCTGGCTGACTCCTGTGCGTTTACGGGATCTCATTGGTTTACCAAATGACTCACCCCTCTGGAAATATCAGCCGGATGGATGTTTCTTCCTGATTGATGAGTGTCGTTTTTCGACCGAGGATCTGAAAGAGCGTGACTCGCTGTCGGCGCTGGTGTTCCAAATTGAGCAATGTCACACGCCAGAGGATTTGCCCATGTTGGCGGAAGCCATCATTGTGTGGCTCGGACACCACCCAGAGTTTGCCGAATTGCGACAAGTCCTGGCCGCTATGCTTCTGAATGCCATGAATATCTTGAGCGGTGACAGTTCCCCGCCAACGAGCAGCCCCATTGATTTGCTGAAGGTGCCGACCATGTTACAGACCAGAATGGAAACTTGGAGAGAAAATAAACGGCGGGAGTGGACAATGGAAGGCGAACAAAAAGGCGAGGCATCTACTCTGCTTCGAATCCTGCGTCGTCGTTTTCCCGGCCTGCCCACCTGGGTTGAGTCCAAGGTCCTTGGCGCCAATTTGGACACCCTGGATGCATGGATAGATCGAGCAATTGATGCACGCTCGTTGCAGGACGTTTTTGGCGACGAAACTATTACCAGAACGACGTGAACTCAACATGTTGAATATCAACATGTTATTGTTTCGATTTAGCATCTCTTGGCCGCCAACAGGGAGTCGGAAAATCTCCGACTTATAAAGATTTCGTAAAAATTTTTCTCTGAGAATTTTCTTTTCTGGGTGGCTCTTGGTCCGCCACCCCCTCCCCGGGCAAGAGGAACGAGTTCGAACTTATGCTGTAGGGGTGCCTGCCCGGTTTTGGTGGTCTGGTGCGCAATCTGGTGATCCCCAGGATTCCCCAGGTGGCCTTTGCCGGTGGCGGGCCAGTCTCTCCCCCAGGTCGCAGGCGTGGTGCGTCTTGATCTCACCACGAACAACCGCCCGGCGGCCTCCATCACCGCACCCCGCGACCAGGTGCGCGGGTTGGTGGATGCCCTGAAAGAACTGCAACGGGGCCTGGTGTAAGGGGAGCTTTCAGTCACGCCGGTGAATGCGACTGCAACCAATCCCGCAGGGCATCGTTCATCCGTGTCTGCCAACCCTTGCCGGTGGCACGAAAGGCCGTGATGACATCGGCATCAAAACGCACGGTGGTGGAGACTTTCGTGCCGCTACCAGCGGGGCGACCACGGCGAATCAGTTTGCCACCTTTGTACAGATCCGCCTGCTCAAACCACTCGTCAGTCAGTTCCGGTGCATCATCCGGATCAGTCCAAGTGGGATCGGTATCTAGCTTGTTCGCGTTCATTGGCCTTCCTCAGCGAAATGATGTGTCGAGCATTACCGCGCGGTGTCCAAACCAAGACCACCATTCGCTCGTCCAGGATTCCCACTGTGATGAAACGAGGTTCGCCATAGTCCTCGCGAACATCCTGACGGGTATATTGCTCACCGGCAAACACCTCCGGGGCGCGGAGGAAATCAAGTCCTCGTTTGGCAAGAGTCCAGTCTCGCTTGGTCGGGTCGTAGGTGATCCTCATGTTCTTCATTGTAGTAACGTTTATCGGGAGATGCAAACATGAAACGTCTCGGTGATCTCATTTTGCCCGCATCCCTCCAATGGACCGACCTGTGGGATTGGTCACCCGTGGCTCAGGAAGCTGGCAGAACCCTGGGCGGGGCCATGGTGACCTGGTCCCAACCTCTCAGTGGTGGTCGGCCTGTTACACGCCATCGCTTTCCGGTGGCGGTGCCATCCTGGACGATGGCCAGTGTAGATCACACCATGACCGACGAGTCCGACAACCTCCCCTGCCGCGAATCCCACATCCTGCGCACCCGGGTCAACAAGGTGCTGATGCGTGGCTATTTAAAGATGGGCTAAGTAGTTGGTCGTGCAATACACGTAAAATCATGATTTAATTTGAATGATATGGTTTTTGTCGACGACGATTCTTGTGGATGGGGGAGCGTCCCTTTTAGCCGCACCACCCCGGACCATCCTCTGGAATTGGAATCAGGGGGGCGACGTGTTTTTTGGCGTTCCGTACCAATCCGAGGTGGAACAGTGTTCTTTTACGCGATACCGCGATCGGCTTTTTATCAATCAGTTTGAGTTTGGCCTGGCGGCGTGGGTGAAATCAACTGAACGGGGTCATTGCTCGTGTTTGGATCGTGGCTTTTCTGTTCGGCACACTCGACGAAGACGTTGTAGGGGCACGTTGCGCAGATCTTCTTGTCAATTTTGGCAATGACTTTGCGGAGGGCTTCGGATTTGGAGTTGAAGAGGTTCTCTTCGCCAATCTTGTCGATGTAGCCACCTTTTTTGAGAAAAGAGCGCGGAGATTTCTTGATGCGGATAAAATAGAGCCCCGCTCCGCTGGCGCGTCGTTTTTCAGCCTCCCGGATCAGGAGATCAGCACCGGAAATGTCGATAAAATTGACGCCGGTGGCGATAATGATCAAATGGCGTTTTTGTTCTTCGGGGCTGGCCGCCGATATACGGTCGATCACATGCTGCGCAGCTGCGTAGAAGAGAGAACCATCGATCCGGATCAGTTGAATCTGTGGACACGCAGGGGCAAGTGCACCGCGGGTGATAAACTTGCGCGATGGATGATGGACATCCGGTATGCGCTCGATGACCTGCGGATGGGATGTGCGGTTCAAATAGACACCCAAAGAGAGCATCACCCCCAGCAGGATGGCCAGTTCCAGGTTGAGCAGGAGGGTTGCCAGGAAGGTTGCGACGAGGATGATCGTCTCGGCCTTGCTGGTGTGAATGATTTGCCCGATGTGATGAAAATCAATCAATCCCCAGGCCACGAGAAACAAGACTCCTGCCATGGCGGCATGAGGCAGATAGGCGGACAGAGGGGCCACCAGCATGACCAGCCCAATCAATAAAATGCCGGAAAAGGCGGCAGCGAGAGGTGTTTTGGCCCCCGAGTCATAGTTGAGTCCACTGCGGTTGAACGATCCCGTGGCCACATAAGCCGAGAAGAATCCCCCCACCATATTGGAGAGTCCCTGGGCGATGAACTCCTGGTTGCTGTCCAGATTTTGTCCACTGCGCAGGGCCAGGGCGCGGGCGATGGAGATGGCTTCGGTCAGGGCCAGGATGGTGATGGCCACCACCCCCGGAGCGAGCATGTGCAGCGTGGAGGGGGAAAAATCCGGCATGGACAAGGGTGGCAGCGAGCCGGGAATGGCATCCATGGTGGTGATGCCGGTCTCTCCCTTGACCAGGAGTTTTAAAACGAAGGCCAAGAGGCTTCCTACCAACAAAGCGGCAATCATGTAGGGAAAACGGGGAAAAAAGCGCCGAATAAGAATGCCGGTCACCAGTGTTGCACAGCTGACGAGCAGGACATAGGGGTTGATCAAGGTAATATGCTGAAAGAAACTCGTCAAAGTGTGTGTAAAGTCGCTTCCCTTGGGAATTTGTACACCGAAGAAATATTTCAGTTGATTGGAGGCGATCAACAGGGCGGCCCCGGAAGTGAATCCCATGACAACCGAATGAGAAATATAATTGACAAGAACCCCCAACCGTGCCAACCCCAATCCCAATTGAAACAGACCGACCAGAAAAGCCATGGTCAGGGCCAGCTGGACATACTGGGCGCTGCCCGGTTCGGCCTGGATACTGAGCATGGAGTACAGCACGATGGACGCCGCCGTGGTTGGCCCGGAAACCAGGTGCCACGAAGAGCCGAACAAGGCTGCCACGATGGCCGGCACCATGCCGGCGTACAGGCCGTAAACCGGCGGCATGCCGGCGATGGTGGCAAACGCCACACCCTGAGGCAGAACAACCACCGCCCCTGTCAGACCAGCCATGAAATCAGCCCGAAAGGTCGATGGTGTGACGAGGTGCCACCAAGCCAGAAAGGGGAACAATCGCCGCAGGCGTTGAGAGGGTGTCGAGGCGTGGCTGTCAGGCATGATCAAACCTTGTTGACGGCGTGACGACGTACCACCAGACCAGAAAAGGGAACAATCGCCGCAGGCGTTGAGAGGGTGTCGAGGCGTGGCCGTCAAGTACGACCAAACCTTGCGACAGGAAGAGGGGATACCAGCGCAAAGTTGCGTTTTAAAAGCGTGGCGAAGATGCGTGAAGTCTCGTCACGACGAAAGATCTTTCAAAGCGAGGCGCAGGCCATCCTCCAGGCGGACGATATCGCTGGTGAGGACGCGCCGCAAGGCCTGCTCTACCTGAGGAGCCTTGAAACCCAGATTGATCAGGGCCGAGGTCAGTTCGGCTTTCAAAAGACCGGGAGGAGGGGTGAAACCGGCAGCAGAACCGGCACGGTTGAGGGCAGGGAGAGAAAAGACCACACCGCCCGTTTTGTCTTTCAGCTCCATGGCGAGACGTTGGGCGGTTTTCCTGCCGATGCCCGGAACCCGGCTGAGGGTGGCGACATCTTCGTGCGCCAGGGCTTCCAGGATGGTGCCCGGGGAAAGGGTGGAAAGGACAGCCAGAGCCAGACGTCCACCGACCCCGGAGACCCCGGTCAGCAGGTTGAAAAGTGCCCTCTCTTCCTGAGAGGCAAAGCCGTACAGATGGATGAACTCTTCCCGTACATAGGTGATGGTCCACAGCTCCGTGGCCTCGTCGACGGGCGGCAGTTCCGTGTAGGTGGAGAGGGGAATAAAGACCCGGTAACCTACGCCGCCCACGTCGATCAAAACCTGGTTGGGTTGTTTTTCCGCCAATACCCCGCGCAGACGTGCAATCATGAAACGGCGCTCTCTCCGGTTTAACGGGTTGGGGATTCAGGTTTGAGACGCAACTCAGCCGGTTTTTCTTGGCTTCACGATCCGCCTGCCCAGTTGGAGCAGATCATCGACATAGGTGAAGATGACCGGAATCACCAACAAAGACAAAAAAGTCGAGGTGATCAAACCACCAATCACGACGATGGCCATGGGCGAACGAAAACTTGGTTCGGCACCCATGCCGAGCGCCACCGGCAACATGCCCGCTGCCATGGCGATGGTCGTCATGACGATGGGACGGGCACGCTTGCGGCAGGCATCCAACAGGGCCTCGATACGGTCAAGACCATGCTCGCGCCGCGCCACAATGGCATACTCGACCAGCAAAATTGAATTTTTGGTGGTCACCCCCATCAACATCAGAATGCCAATCACGGAGGGCATGGAAAACGAGTTGTGGGTGAGCAAAAGCGACAAAAAAGCCCCGCCCAGAGAGAGCGGCAACGCCGCCAGAATGGTCACCGGCTGCAAAAAGTCGCGGAACAACAACACGAGTACGATATAAATACACAAAATACCGATCATCATGGCCACGCCAAAACTCTGGAACAGCTCCAACATGCGCTGGGCGTCGCCATCTGCCGGACGCTTGACGCCAGCCGGCAGGTTGACCATGGAAGGCATGCGGTTGACCTCGGCCAGGACATCGCCAATGATGCGCTGCCCCAGTTCGATATCGATGTTGACCTTGCGCATGCGATCCATGCGATCAATCTCGGCCGGACCGCTGCCCATTTCCACTTTGGCGAAACTTTCCAGCAACTGGGTTCCATTGCGGGTGACCACCGGCATCTGCCGCACTGCGTCCAGGTTGTTCCGCAGCGACGGCGCCAGGCGGACACGAATGGGCACCTGTCTCTGGGGAAGATTCAATTTTGGCAGTTGCATCACATAGTCGCCCGCCGTGGCGACCCGTACCGCCTGAGCAACGACATCGCTTGTGATCCCCAGGTCAGCCGCCCTGGCAAAATCGGGCAAGACGTGGATTTCAGGACGCTCCAGAGAAGCATCGGAGACAATATTGCCCACCCCCTGCAGGGTATGGAGATCGGCACTGACGGCAGACAAAGCACTCGACAAGGCATAAGGGTCGTCACTGGCCAGGGTGATCAGGAGCTTGGCACCGGGTTCCGCCGCCACAGCCGCCACCCGTACACCCGGCAGAACGCGCAAACGTTGCCGGATTTCACCTTCGAGGAGAGACTGCTTCTTGCTCCGTTCCCGACGATCCACCAGGTTGACCGTCAAGGTGGACTTGCGCACATCGAGGCTGGAACCCCCGCCAAACGGACCCCCATCGGGATTGGCCGCCGAACCGGCAACGGCAAAGACCCGCGTCACTTCCGGCATCTCCTTCAACATGGCGATGGCGCGTTCGGTGACGGCCCGGGTATCGGCCAGAGAGCTTCCCGGCGGCAGTTCGAGGGTCAAGATCGTCTGCCCGCGATCGGAAACCGGAATGAATCCGGTTGGCAAGAGAGGAATCAACGACAACGAACCGGCAAAAAAGAGCAAGACCGCCACCATCGTCAAAATCCGATGCCGCATACAAAAACGCGCCAAGGTCAGATAACGACGCATCAAGGATCCTTCGACCACGTCGTGGTCGATCGGCCGCAACATGTAGGCCGCCATCATGGGGGTCAGCAGCCGCGCCACCACCAGCGAGGCCAGGATGGCGCTCACCGCCGTGATGCCAAAAGAGCGAAAAAACAGCCCCGGTATGCCCCCCATGAAGGCCGTCGGCAAAAAGACCGCCACCAGGGTCAGCGTCGTGGCGATCACGGCCAGACCGATCTCATCCGCTGCCTCCATGGCCGCCTGGTAGGGCTTTTTCCCCATGCGCAGATGTCTGACGATATTCTCCACCTCGACGATGGCATCGTCGACCAGAATGCCCACCACCAGCGCCAGGGCGAGCAAGGTCAAGGTGTCCAGACTGAAACCGGACATCTTCATGACTATAAAAGCCGGAATGATGGAGAGCGGCAGAGCCGTTGCCGAAACGAAAGTTGCCCGCCAGTCGTGCAAAAACAACCAAACCACCACCACCGCCAGAAAGGCCCCTTCGTAGAGCAGCTCCATGGAGCCTTTGTAGTTGTCCTGTACCCGGGAGATGGTATTGTAGGCTTCGGCGATCTTGACCTGGGGGTGGGTCGCGGCAAATGCGGTGACGGCGCGGCGCACGGCTTCGGCGACAGTGACCTCGCTCCACCCCTTGGAGCGCACGATCGAAAAGCCTACCACCGGACGACCATCGAGCAGGGCCACCGCGCTGCGTTCGGCGATGCCATCGTTGATCCGGGCCACATCGCGCAGGGGCACACGCTGCCCGTTGGCCAGCGGAATGTCGATTCTGGCGAGGTCGGCGACGGTCTCGGCAGCGGCCAGGGTGCGCATCACCTGCACCCCTCCGGCGATATCGCCGCGTCCTCCGGAGCCATCCTTGCGGGTTTTGCCTACAATATTGGAGAGCTCGCTGGCTGTCACGCCCAGAGCCCGCATACGTACGGGATCGAGATCAACCTGCACCTCGCGGTCCACGCCACCCAGGCGATTGAAACGGCCAACACCGGGCACGGCGAGAACAGCCTTGGCGATGTCGTTATCGACAAACCAGGAGAGATCGGACTCGTCCATGGTCGGGGCGTCGACCGTGAAGGCAAGGATCGTTCCTCCGGCGGTGGTCAACTTTGACACGACGGGAGTTGTCAAATCCTGCGGCAAAAAGGGTCGCACGCTGTCGACGGCATTGCGTACTTCGTTGAGAGCAATCTCCGGATTTTTGTCGATGACGAAGGCCACCGTGACCACGACCGTTCCGTCGGTAAGCGATGAATAGACATGCTCGACCCCGGACAGAGTGGCCACGGCATCTTCGATCTTGCGGGCGGCATCGGCTTCCAGTTGGGCAGGGGCCGCTCCTTCCAATGTGGCCGAGATCGAGACGATCGGGACTTCGATGTCGGGAAAATTCTGGATGCCCAGACCGCGAAAGGCGCCCAGGCCCAAAAAAGTCAACAGCATGAACAACAGGATTGCCGGAACCGGGTCTCGAATGGACCAGGATGAGACATTGATCATCGGCCTGCCTCGGAGGTTATCACACGCACATGATCCCCATCGTGCAGAAAGGCCCCCCCTGCCGCCACGATCCTGGATGCTGGTGTCACCCCCTCGACGACCTCGACCCGCTGCCCCTGACGTCGCCCGGTGACTATTTTATGGTTGGCAACCTTGTCTCCGGAGACCCATTCAAAAACATAGGTATGGCCATCGCGCATGACAACGGCGGTTTGTGGCAGAGTCAGGGCCATCGACTCTCCCAGGGCGATCTCTCCTTGTGCAAACATGCCGGCCCGCGCTGTGCTTCCGGATGGCAGGTCAAAGTGGACCAACCCGCGCCGATTGCCTGCATCCAGGGTTGGTGCCACCAGGCGCGCCGTCGTCTGCACATCGTGACCATCGGGCAGGAGCAAACGTGCCTGCATGCCGGTTTGTACCCGGGCGAGCTGTTCGGCAGTCAGTTCGGCGCGCCATTCGAGCCGCCCCTGTCGCAACAGACGAAACATGTCGCTGCCCGTCTGCACCACCGTACCCAGCGAGATGTTGCGTGCCGCTATCACCCCGTCATCCACCGCCGTGATACGGGTCTGGCGCAGGTGGACCTCCTCGACCCGCAAAGCCGCCTGGGCTGCCGCCAACTCGGCCTTCGCCGCCCTCTCTGCCAGCAGGTACTGGGTCGCCTGCTGTTCCGACATGGCACTGGAGCCTTTCAGGCCTCGTGCCCGATCGGCATTGCTGGCAGCCAGGGCCAGATTGGCTTCCAGACGGGCGACGTTGGCGTGTTGCTGGGCCAGCACCGCTTGCAGAGTGGCGTCGGAGAGACGGGCCAACTCCTGCCCGCGTTTGACTTCGCTGCCGACATCGACCGACAGCGAGGTCACGGCCAGTCCTCCGATTTCGGAGGCCACGACAATCTCCTGCCAGGCGAAGATACCGCCGCTGACCAGCAGGGAGTGCGGCCATTTCTCTTGTCGTGGCGCGACCAGCTCCACCGACAGGACCGGGTTCGCGGTGGGAGCGGCGGGCGGAGCGGCGGCAGGCATCTTCGCCAGCAAAAAAAGGGCGCCCGCAACACCAAGAACCAGTGCCACGGAGCGAGTGGGTTTGTTCATTTTCTGCGTATCCATACAGGCTTCCTTGCGTATCCCCCGACCCAGGCGGGAGTGTACCCTTTCTCTCCATTCCGGGGGAAGTCATCATGATGCGCATGGCAGGGCAATCGCATCTAAACTGCATCTACTTTGGAACACGTCGTTTTTTTTGTTTTGCCCCGCGCATTGTACTCAACAAGGTGTCGGTTTCAAAACCCCTTGCAAGAAGCCCTGGACAGGTTCATTAAGGGCGCATGGAGATGCCGTTCGTTTCCCAGGCATTTTTCGCGATGGTGGATGACGATGAATCAGTCGGGAAAGGTATCCGGGATGGCCCTGCGACATTTTTACATAGCACTCTCCTTGCTGGTTGTTTTTATGGAAGGATGCGCCATGACGCCCCCGTCTGCACCGCCCGCCGACCTGCCCATCCTGGCGGTTGGTGAAGAGAAAGTCATTTCCAGACAGGAGCTTCTGGTCAGGATGGGTACGGCTCGGGTGATCTATCTGGGGGAGAAGCACGACAACCCGGAGCATCATCGTCTGCAATTGCAGATTGTGCAGGATCTGCTCGCGCTGGGCAAGCATCCAGCCATCGGTTTTGAATTCTTTACCCGTGGACAGACCAGCTGGTTGCTGAATTTTACCACGACGGATCCATTGGCGGCGAAGGGTTCCCCCTCCCATCTCCCTGTGGATCAGAACGGCGAGGGGTTGCGCCAACGCCTGGGGTGGAAACATCGTCCGGAGTGGGCATTTTACTATCCCCTGCTCGCGCTGGCCAGACAGCAAAAGCTGCCGGTTTTCGGGGCGGATCTTCCCAAAGGGATGCGTTTTCGTCTCGTGCGCGTGGGGCTGGCGGGTTTGTCGCCTGTCGAGAAACAGTTGATTCCTGGCACGGGCTTTGTGCATGACGACTATCGCCAACTCATGCTCAAACAGCTCTCCGAGGCTCATTGCGGCGCGGCCTCGCCGTCCCTGTTGGATCGTCTCTATGCAACCTGGGTCGCTCGCAACGACACCATGGCCACAGCCATCACCGCCCTGCTCAAAGAGCTCCCCGCGACCGAACCCATTGTCATGCTCCTGGGTGCCGGGCATGTGGCGCACGACATGGGGGTCATGGAGCGGGTGGCTCATCTCAATCCGGGTCTTCGTCAGCTGAATCTGGGCTTCAAGGAGAGCGTCACCACGCCCTCTGACAACGACCTGAGCCGTTATCAGCAACCTGTCGTCGTTGGCAATACCCGGTTTCCGCCAGAACACGCCTATCTTTGGCTGACAGCCCCTACCCCTGCCAAGAACCCTCCCGAAGAGGATCCCTGCGCCGGGTTTCGGCAGAGGCATCCGCTTGCACCGGGGTCTGCCGCTGCGCCTGCCTGACCGACCCTGGTTTGCCGGGCAGAGGCAGGTTGGTCAGCCGATGCGTCATTTTCTTAATGTTTGAAAGACTGGGATGGAGGTCCAGGAGGAAGGGCTGTGTCCTTCCTCCTGGCGGGGTTTGGGGCGAAGCCCCAATAAAGTCTTTCATACCGACATTTTTTTCCGAACAAGAAAGCGGCTTGAATGCGATTGCCTTGGCGGGTTGGCCGGTACCGGCAGGCTATTGAGGTTTTTGTCCCGGCGGCCGGGGTTGCTGGGCCTGCTGGGTCATTTGGGCCTGTTGTTTGGCCAGGGCCTGCTGGAAAATGGCGGCAAAGTTGATGGGATCCAGCAACAAAGGTTTGAATCCCCCTTCGGTCACCGTCGCGGAGATGACGTGCCGCAGGTAAGGGAACAGAATGGTGGGGCAATCCACACCCAGAAGAACTGCCACATGTTCGTCGGGCACGTTGCGAATCAGGAACAGCCCCGCATAGGTCACGTCGACCAGAAACATGGTCTTGTCCGCCAGCTTGACGTCGGTGACGACGTGCAAGGTGACCTCGAAATGGCCATCTTCCTTGGGAGTGGCATTGCTGGAGAGGTTGAAATCGACACGCGGCTCCTGGGTGATTTGAAACACATCGGGCGTGTTGGGGTTTTCAAAGGAGAGGTCTTTCAGATAGACCTTGACCACATGAAAAACGGGCTGCTCGGCATTTTGTGCCTCGGCAGAGGGTGTCGATGGGGAGGAGGGTAGCGGGGGCGTGGATTGGGCCATGAGTGTGCTCCGTTGTGTGCGTCACATGAAGGAATGGTGCGACATCTATGATTCCAGGACATCTTCCGATCGAGAACCACGTGTGGCCTGCTCATGGACCGTGGCTTCTGCCTGGGAACCGTTTTGTTGACCGGGACGACGACTGCGTCGCCGCCGCCTTTTTGCCGGTGTTGGGGTCTGGTCGGTGCCGACGGGGTTGCGTTCGGAGTTTGCAAGGGCAGGCATGGCACCCGTGGCTGGCCCGACGACGACCTGACCCTCCGGGACAGGCAGCGTGTTCGACGAACGGGATGCGGCTGGTTTGCGCCTCCGCCGCCTGGGTGTTTTGGCTGCTGGTGTCGCTTCGCTGACCGGGACCGCTTCGCTGGTCGGTGTTGTTGCGCCGGTCGGTGTCACGCCTTTCGCCGCCACGGGCGCCGATGGCATCCGCTGGTGCTCCCGAGCCTTGATTGGTTGTCGTCTGCGACCTGGAGGTGGCTCACCGCGCATCCTCCCGTCGCGCCCTTTTCGGGGAGGGAGACGCTCGGACGAGGAGATTGCCGAGCGCGGCGGTCTGGTCAACTCCGGCACCATGGTGTCATCGGCCCAGGAGACGTCAATCTTCATGCCGATGAACGCCTCGATGGCCTCCAGATTGTAGGCCCCCTCTTCATCGACCAGGGAGATGGCATCACCGGCGGCACCGGCCCGGGCCGTGCGGCCAATGCGATGGACATAATCTTCCGGGTTTTCCGGCAGGTCAAAATTGATGACGTGGGTCACTCCGGCGATATGCAGCCCCCGTCCGGCGACATCCGTGGCGATCAGGACCGGCATCTCGCCGTCCTGGAAGCGTTGCAACACCTTCAGCCGCTTGATCTGAGGCACATCCCCGGAGAGATATCCGGCGCTGATCCCATTGCACTCCAACCAGCTGTTCAGTTTTTCGCCCATCCGCTTGGTGTTGACGAAAATCATGACCCGCCCGCCGCCCGCAGTGGTTTCTTCGGCCAGCTCCACGCGCAAAATTCCTACCAACAGCTTGATTTTGACATCGGAATCAACGTGATAAAGAAACTGCCGCACCAGGGAGGCGGTCTTGATATCGCTCTCCACCGCCAGCATGGTGGGGTTGTTCATGTATTCGTAGGAGAGTTCCTGGGCACGATAGGAGAGCGTGGCCGAAAAGAGGACCGAGAGGCGTTGCTCGAAAGAGGGCAGACGCCGCAAAAGATAACGCAGATCGGCGATGAACCCCATGTCGAACATGCGGTCCGCCTCATCGATGACGAGAACCTCCACCTCTTTGACGGTGTAGAGTTTTTGCTTGTAAAAGTCGATGAGGCGCCCCGGTGTACCGATGAGGAGATCGATACGACTGGCAGAGAGGGCCAGCTTTTGTTTTTCGTAGTCCACACCACCGTAAAGCGCAGCGATGGCAAACCCGGTATGGGCGCCCAGGGCGCGGGCATCCCGTTCCACCTGGACCACCAGTTCGCGTGTGGGGGCGATGATCAAGGCACGCGGGCTGTCAGGATGGCGGGAGGCAGAGGCCGCGCGGGGCGAGGCCAGCAGGCGCGTATACAAGGCGATCAGGAAAGCGGCAGTCTTGCCGGTTCCAGTTTGTGCCTGTCCGGCCACATCGCGGCCAGCCAGCAGGGCGGGTAGCGACAGGGCCTGGATCGGCGTGCAGGAGGCGAACCCACAGGCGCGGATACCCGCCATGACCGGTTCGGGAATGGGTAGGTCGGTAAACTCCATGGTACATATCCAGTCCGACCCGGAGACACACAGGCCGTCAAACCTTGCACATCTTTTCCATCCAGCCCGGAGAGAAGGGGGAACAAGGCACTCCCACACCCCCTGGCACTTCCACACCCCCTGCGCCGAAAAAAGGACGGGTTCAGGTACCGGCGGCCAGTGCCTTGACCTTGGCATTCAGCCGCCGCATGCGGCGGGCAGCCTGGTTTTTGTGGATAACACCCTTGCGCGCCGAAATGGCGAGCAGGGAGACCGCCGCCCGGAGCGTCTCCTGTGCCTTGGCGACATCACCCGTTTCAACGACGGTCAGCACCCTCTTGGTGAAGGTGCGCATACGCGATTTGGCGTCCCGGTTGCGCAGATTGCGCTTGATCGTCTGCCGGGCGCGCTTCATGGCGGATTTTATATTGGCCACTTGACGCAGACTCCCTTTGCTTGAAATGATCTGGGGCCGTATGCACCATGCCGTAGCCCCGACACGTAATGTTTCAGGGTATTCAAGCCACCCGTACCAAGTCAAAGGTTTTTCTGTGTCGACACCCCCTTCAGCTCCTGTTGGTCGTGGTCATCACCTGCTCAGCGCGGTGGGAACCATCAGCTTTTACACTCTGTTGTCGCGCATTCTGGGCTTTGCCCGCGACGTGGTGATTGCGCGTGGCTTTGGTTCGGGCATGGATGCCGATGCCTTTTTTGTCGCGCAAAAGCTGCCCAATTTTTTGCGACGGCTGTTTGCCGAGGGGGCCTTTGCCACCGCTTTTGTCCCTGTTTTCAGCACCTACAAGGTCCAGGGGGACGCAGCCGCCACCCGCGAGATGGTCATGGTCGTTTTTACGGCCCTGGCGGCGATTTTGATGGTGGTGGTGGCCCTGGGCGAGTTGGCCATGCCGCTTCTGCTCATGGTGATCGCCCCCGGCTTTGGTGACGATCCGGAAAAATATCGCCTGACGGTCGACCTGACCCGTATCACTTTCCCTTACATCCTGTTGATCTCCCTGGTGGCCATGGCCGGAGGAGTGCTCAACAGTTTTCGCCGCTTCGCCGTGCCGGCGGCGACGCCCATCCTGCTCAATGTATTCATCATTCTCGGTGCGGTCTATGCTGCTCCCTGGTTTGAACGCCCATCGATTGGTCTGGCCCTGGGCATTCTGATCGGTGGTGTGGTCCAGTTGCTGGTGCAGTTTCCGGCCATGGCACGTTTGGGCATGCCTCTGGGGTTGCGCTGGAATCCGCGGCACCCGGCCATCCGGCGTATCCTCACCTTGATGGGGCCTTCCGTGCTGGGGGTGTCGGTGGCACAAATCAGTTTGATTTTGGACACCTTTCTCGCCTCATGGTTGCCGGTTGGCTCCATCTCCTACCTCTACTATGCCGACCGATTGGTGGAGTTTCCTCTGGGATTGATTGGCATTGCCATGGCCACGGCCATTTTGCCGGCCTTGTCGGCCAAGGCGGCGCGGGGTGACGAAAAGGGTCTCAATGCCGATCTGGAGTTTGCTCTGCGCGTAGTGGCCTTGATCAACGTTCCGGCCAGTGTCGCTCTGGTGGTGCTGCGGGAACCCATCCTGGTCATGCTGTTTCAGGGTGGTGCTTTCAACGCGCAGACCACCGAGGCCACGTCGCAGGCTCTTCTGGCCTACAGTTGTGGTTTGATGGCCTTTACCGGGGTCAAAGTGGTGGCACCGGCCTTTTTCGCCCGGCACGATACCCGAACCCCGGTGCGGGTGGCCATCGTTTGTTTGTTGATCAACATGGTTCTCAACGTGATTCTCATGTTTCCCCTGAAGCATGTAGGGCTGGCCCTGGCCACCACCTTGACCTCTTACCTGAACGTCACGTTGCTTCTGTTTTTTTTGCATCGGCAGACCGGCTTTCGTTTTGGGCGACCTTTCCTGGTCACTCTGGGCAAGACGTTGCTGGCTTCGGCGATCATGGGGTTTGGCTTGACCTGGGGGCGGGACATGTTTTGTCACCCCGGTCTTTCCACGTTGAAGCTTTCCTTGATCTTGCCTGCCATCATGCTGGGTGGCATGGTGCTTTATCTGCTGGCTGTCTGGGTTTTGCGGGTGGCAGAGCTGAAAGAGTTGCAGAGAATGATCAAAAGAGCGCCATGAGAGGCTGATGTTTGAGGTGAAACCCCAATCATTTTCTTCGTTGTTTAAACCACATCTATTTTGGGACACGCAGTTTTCTTGTTCGGAAAAAAATGTTGGCATGGTCCTGGTGGGGTTCGGGGCGAAGCCCTGACTAAGGCTTTCATGCCCAGGCCTTTCTCGAGGGGGTGCCTGGGCAGTTGCTTTATATTTTTTGGGGCTTTACCCCATTTTTTCAGACCCGCAAACCCGCAAAGAACCTTCCTGTGGCCTCCACGCCACCCGTACGATGCGCCTCGAGAGCGGCCGTTCCCACGACAGCGATGTCGGCCTTGCCAACCAGGTTGCGTACATCATCCCCGGACTTGACGCCAAAGCCCAAGGCCAGTGGTACAGACGTGGCAACCCGGCAGCGGCCCAAAAATCCATCCATGGTGCTGTCAAAGGTGGTCTGTCGCCCGGTCACTCCTTTGCGCGCCACACAGTAACAAAAACCCATCGCAGCGGCACCGATATCGGCCAGACGTCCGTCCGGTGTGGTCGGCGTCATGAGCTGGATCCAGTCGACGCCGACCTCCCGGCACAAGGCCATGGCCGAAACCGCCTCCTCCAGAGGAAGATCCGGAACAATCAACCCCTCTCCGCCCAAGGCAGCCGTCTCACGAATGAAACTCTCCACACCCCGGGCGTGGAGAATGTTGAAGTAGGTCATGAGCAGAAAGGGGATGGCATGGCACCGCGTCATCTCTCCCAGAAAGGCCAAACCCTCCTTGACCCGGAAACCTCGATCGAGAGCCGCCTGGTTGGCCATGGCGATGACAGGACCATCGGCAATCGGTTCGGAAAAGGGGATTTGCAGCTCGATCAGATCGACCCCCTGGGCCACCATGACCTCGATGACCCGGCGATTCTCCTCCAGCGAGGGGTAGCCCAACACGAGATGCGACATCAACAGGATGGGAGCGGAACCGGCCCGTTGGCGACGGGCCAAAGCGGCGCGAATACGCCCCTCCAGACGGGAGGATGATGGACGCCCTGCGGGCGTGGTGAATGTACCTGATGCCGCATTCATGGACCCGTCTCCGCATTTTTGTATTGTGCTGCCTTGGCCTGGATGAAATGGCGCCAGCCGGGATCACCGATGGCATCGGCGACAGTGAAGATGTCTTTGTCACCCCGACCCGAAAGGTTGATGATCACCACGGCATCGGCGGGGAGACCCGGCAACTCTTTCAGGGCCTGTGCCACGGCATGGCTCGACTCCAGGGCGGGGATGATCCCCTCGGCTCGCATGAGTCGTTTCAGGGCGGCGACCACCTCCTCGTCGGTGGTTGCCGTGAAACGGACACGTCCTTCGTCATGCAGATGGGCCAGGATGGGCGAAACGCCGACATAGTCGAGTCCCGCCGCCACCGAGTGGGTATCGCGCATCTGGCCATCGGCATCCTGGAGAAAATAGGTCTTGTAACCATGGGCAACGCCAATGATTCCATCCCCGCTCAACCGGGCCGCATGCTGTCCCGAAGCCAGACCATGTCCCCCGGCCTCGACACCGATCAGGGCAACCTCCCGATCCTGCAAAAAGGCCTGAAAAATGCCCAAGGCATTGGATCCGCCGCCGACACAGGCGTAGACATGCGTCGGCAGCCGTCCCTCCTGGGCGAGAATCTGACGCCGGGCCTCATCACCGATGATGGATTGAAACCAGGCCACCATCTCCGGAAAGGGGTGTGCGCCGCAGGCCGTTCCGAGGACGTAATGGGTATCGTCCATGCTGCCGACCCAGTCGCGCAGGGCCTCGTTGATGGCATCCTTGAGAGTTCTCGATCCCGAGGTGACGGAAACCACTTTTGCCCCGAGCTGCTCCATCCAGAAAACATTGGGGCGTTGACGCTCGACATCCTCGGCGCCCATGTAGATGACGCACTCCAGCCCCATGCGGGCGGCCATGGTGGCTGTGGCCATGCCGTGTTGTCCGGCGCCGGTCTCGGCAATGACCCGACGCTTGCCCATTCGCTTGACCAGTAACCCCTGCCCCATGACATTGTTGGCTTTGTGGGCGCCGGTTTGGTTCAAATCCTCGCGTTTGATGTAGACCCGCCGACCTCCCGATTGCCGGGAGATCGTTTCGGCAAAGGTGAGCGGGGTGGGGCGGCCTGAATAGTTCTCCATCAAACGCAGATAGCTCTCCCAGAAAGCGGGATCGGCTCTGGCAGTGACATAGGCCTCCGTCAGACGGCGGAAGGTTTCGCGCAAGATTTCCGGGATGTAGGCCCCGCCAAATACACCGTGGTATCCTTGAGACATACGCTACATCTCCCCGCATACTGGAAAAATCGGAACGAAGCCGACCAGACTGTTCCGGGAGTTTAGCCATCCAACAGGCTTTGTGCCAAGAGCAAAAACATGTGAAAAGAGGAATCCTGGGCAAAACCCCGTTAAAATATTTTTTTGTTATTTAAAGGGGTTGGGGGATCAGGGGCAGGTTTCGCCTGCCCTCTTGGCGGGGTTTGGGGCGAAGCCCCAACAAAATACTGACAATTGAAATATCCCTATCTTTCTGATCGAAAGCCTTATGAAACGTCAAGAAATCCCCTGTTGGTTTTTCCGGATGATATCAGAATAAACTGGGAATTGATGTTGATTTGTAAAAATTACTTATAATCTATGATATTATTTAAAGATAAAATTTTACTTGTTATTGGGGTCTGGGACAGTTATAAATAAAAAACTTGGATAGTATAGAGTTCACCCGCCAGTTGATCGTCCAGGAGCTGGGCGCTGGAAGATAAACATTAACCTTGTTACTTAAGGGGGAGCGTTATGCCTGATTCACGTATTGTTACACCAGATTTTCATTTTGTCATGTGTGCCCGGGCTGTAAAAGATGGAAAGTTCATTGCCGAACCAGGGGATACAAAGTTTCTGCGTGTACCACGGACACCGGAAAGTGAGGAACTCAACCCGTCGCCATCGCATGCCGCAAAGAGCAAGAAAGATATTGATAAATGGTTCTTGGAACTTCGGGAAGCTGCAGCGGAAGGGCAAAAATCTTATGGCAACATACTCGTATTTATTCATGGATACAATAATAAAAGCGAAGATTTTATGAAGCGCCATAGACAACTTGAGAGTGATTTGAAAGCGGCAGGGTACAAGGGTGCCGTATTGACATTCGATTGGCCGAGCGATGACAAAGGACTCAACTATCTGGAAGACCGGCACGACGCGAAGAAGACGGCCATGCAGCTCATGACCGACGGCATCAGGGCGTTATCGGAACAGCAAAAACCCGATTGCACCATCAATATCCATCTGCTTGGTCATTCAACAGGCGCCTATGTCATACGCGAGGCCTTCGATGACGCCGACGATAGCAACTTGATGAATAACTCGTGGAGTGTCAGCCAAATCGTGCTCATCGGCGGCGATGTCTCCTCATCCTCCATGAGCGAGAGTGATGGACACCATTCGTCAAACTCGTTGTACAGGCATTGTGTGCGCTTGACCAACTACTCAAATCTGCACGACTCGGTTCTCACTCTGTCCAATGTCAAACGCCTGGGTGTAGCACCGCGCGTCGGGCGTGTGGGGCTGCCGGATGACGCGCCTGGAAAGGCAGTTGATGTTGATTGTACAGACTATTTTGGTCTTCTTGACCCAAAAGATTCCTCCGTCAGGAAAAAAGAGCAGAAAGCTGAGATAGGTACCTTCTGCCACTCGTGGCACATAGGAAATACACGGTTTGCAAGCGATCTTGCCGCAACCCTGAAAGGGGATCTGGACAGGTCTGTCATCCCCACCCGGGAAAAAGGAGCAGATGGCAAGCTTAGGCTTAAAACGCCATAGTCTTGTTGCCCCTGGCCCCATTGGGGCTTCGCCCCTGACCCCCATTGGGGCTTCGCCCCTGGCCCCATTGGGGCTTCGCCCCTGGCCCCATTGGGGCTTCGCCCCAAACCCCACCAAGAGGAAGGGCACAGCCCTTCCTCCTGGACCTCCTACCCAGTCTTTCAATAATTTTTTTTTAATTTTTCTCAATCTTTTCCAGCCGCCACCTCGCCTTTTCCAACTGCTGACAAAGAATATCCTCCCGCGACCCCTCCCTCCCAGCCAAAACCCGCCGCTGCCAACGCTCCGGCAAAAATTCATTCAAAAGAATCAAACACCAGACAAGGCCAAAAACAGGAAATAGACGCGCAAACCGCTGCCCGAATCCCCAAACCCCACCCGTGTCATAAATCTTTTTGGCGCCATGCGAAAACCGTTCGGCAAGATCCTCCGGGAGATCCGTGCCCGGATGCCAGATGACATCGGCCACCAGCTTGGCAGGGTCATCCCACCCGGCGTATTCAAAGTCGAGAAAAACAATCCCGTCATCCGGGCGCCGCAAGGCGTTGTGCAGACCAAAATCGGATGGACTCAACGTGCGGGCCATGACAGGGATTGGTTGAGAAAACCCTGGCATATCGCGCAGTTGCAACAAAATTTTTCGTGAAACCGGGGTGAATTCCGCTTCCAGAAAGTCGTGCAGAACAGGCTCGGTCGTGGCCACTTCCCAGCAGCGGGCAAGGCGTCGTGACAGTTGGGAGACGACAGCCTGTGCAGAAAAACAGTTGTCCGAAGCGGTGGCCAATTGTTGGGCATCGGGGGCGTGGCGCCAAATGTGCAACTGTTCCAGAAAAACAAGCATGGCGTCAATCTCCTCGGGACCGGGCGCATGAATCGTGACACCCACAATCCAGTTGTAGAGAGCGCAATGGTTGTTCCGATCGGCAGCCAGGGCGAGGGGAACCCCTTTCACCCCCTGCCGATTGAGGAAACCCAAAAACTCAAACTCCTGCCCCAAACGGTCGCGAGGATCCTGCTCCTGGTGTGGATAGAATTTCAGGGCATGGCATGTCTGGTCGGCAGCCGTGATGCGAAAGAGGCGATTGTTGCCGCCACCAGCAACCGGCACGGCTTGATCCACCGCTTGTCCCAAAAGGGCAGCGGCCAATCGTGCGGCGTCAGTCGTCGAACAGATGGTGGATGATGTCATGCCAGCTCCGATAGACAGGCCAACGAGAAACCTCGGGGATGGAACCCGTGGGGCAGTACAATATTCCCTCGGTGGTCGGAGGGAAACCCGGATCGGCCAATACCTCGATCAGGTCATCGATGAAGTGGGTACATCCTCGCTGGGCCAGACGGGTCAATTTTTCTGTCCGGGTGGCGGCAAAATCGACCTCGCTGGTTTGAAACCCCAAGCCATCGGTGGCAAAAAAACCCTGTTGGGTCATCCATTCCCAGGCGATTTGGCGCAGATCGGTTTGTTGGGGATCCCGTACTGCGTGGCGGGTTTTGTGGCTGATGATGCACAATGGCACATTTTTGGTGCGGCACAGATGTATAAACGCATCCGCTCCTGGTGCCAGGTGGGCTTCTGCCATGCGACGGGCGTAGACTTCGACCTGGAGATCTTGCCAGTGGTGTTCGCCGTTGGGTTGGGAGCGGATGGTTGCGCGCAGGGTGGGTTTGCCGGGGAAGGGTTCTTCGGTTGACAGCCAGCCTTGTGCGCGGGCGGTGGCGGCGAACAGGTGGTCATAGGTGACGAGGGTATTGTCAAAATCAATACCGATCAGCATGGCAGCCTCCGAAAAAGGTCATCCTGTATTATTAAATTTTTTTAATTATTTAAAGGGGTTGGGGGATCCAAGGGGGAGGCTCCGCCTGCCCCCTT
>JADGCJ010000036.1 GCA_015229045.1 Magnetococcales bacterium | reverse complement strand
TGGGGCGAAGCCCTGACAAAGGCTTTCATGTCCAGGCCTTTCTTGAGGGGGTACCCGGGCAGATGCCAATAGTCAAAAAACTACGCATCTTAGCATGGATTCGGTTGAGGAGAGTTGTGGTGCGTCAGGGAAGTTTGGCCGCATCGTTTGACATATTCAGCGTGGCGTTGAGAAACTGGCCAGGAGGAGCCAGATTTTGCATGCCCGGGCGGCCAGGTGAAATGACTCCCACGACACTTCCGTTGCCATACATGAGCTGACGATAGACGGCCATGCCGTGGGTCACTTTCTTGACATAGTCCCTGGTCTCCTGGATGGGGATATCCTCGATGAAATTCAGGGAGTCCTTGGTGAGTCTGTCGGAACGCAAATGATCGGCGCGTGAGGGACCGGCGTTGTAGGAGATCAAGGCCATGACCACATCGCCGTTAAACCGCCTCAACATGCGATAGAGGTAGGATTGTCCCAAGGAGATGTTGTAGCCTGGGTTGCGCAGACGCAGGGGTGTGGGGGTCTCCATTTTGAGCAACTTGGCCTCTTCCCGGGCAGTGGGAGGCATCAGCTGCAAGAGTCCCAGGGCACCGCTGCGCGAGACGACCGTGGGAGAGAAGAGGCTCTCCTGACGCCCCGTACCCCATACCAGGGCCGGATCGAGAATCCAGCCCATGTCCGGTTTCCAGGATGGAGTCGGGAAGAGCCCAGCCCAGATGCGCAGACCTTGCTTGAAGTAGAGGGGCGTGGCAATCCGGATGGCATGGTTGGGATCGCCAAAGGCGGTAGCCAGGCAGACCTGTTCGTTGATTGTCAGGCCATATTTGTCGGCCAGGGCCTGGACCTCCAGGCCGTTGTGAAAACTGCGCCCAATGGTTTTCAGGGTGGTCATGCGATTGATGCCGGTTCGCAAATCCTGCCGTTCCAGGAGGGGGTCACAAGCCGATTTTGTCTCATCCACCACCTGGAGCGTGTGGGGGTGGCTCATCTCCGCGCCCATGAAACCGTAAAAGGACTCCGGGTAACGGCCCGCCTGTTCGAGCCATTTGGTGGCTTCGGGTTTGTCGATACCGATCAGGACCGCCGCCCAGATCGCTCCCTGACTGCGCAGGCGCAGATCCTCTCCCTCTTCGCCCAGACGTTTGAAGACCTCCAGCGCGGCACTTTTGTTGCCCAATTTATAGGCGCACCAACCGGCCAGCCAGAGGGTGTCGCTCAGTTTTCCCTCTTTCTGTTTGAGGCTGGGTTGCAGGATTTGCCAGGCGTTGGCAAAATCCTTGCGGGGATAGACGAGATCCTTGGCCAGACGATACCGGGCACGTGGGCCGTCTTCGGTGTTGAGATACTTGCCCGAAGGCCCCTGTATCATGCTGATGGCCTGGAGAAATTCACCATGGCGGCGATAGTTTTCCAGCCGCTCAAACCAGATTTCGGAGCTGTGTGCCAATTGCGGGGGGAGTTTGGCGACCATGGCGTCAAACTGTTTGCTGCCACTCCTGGCTGCGGCCACGGTCCAGAAATAGTCCCGCAGCGTTGCATCCTGAAGCTTGCTCAAAACCTCCGGCAGATCGTTGCCCTTGCCCTTTTCGATCAGTGCCCTGGCCCTGGTTTCATGGTCGTCGTTGGTCAACTGCCGGGAGATCTCCCGGGCAGCCTGTTCCAGATCGTCAGGGAGATCGTAGCCGTTGCGATAGTAGTCACGAAAAATATGCCAGGCATCATCGACGCGATGGTTGGCCAGCAGGACCATCAGGTAACGCTTTTGCTGGTTGGCGGCATGCGGGGGGCGCCGGTCAAACCAGGTCAGGAGTTCGGCGTTGGTCGCTTCATCGACCAGGCGCTCATCAAGCATGTGCAATACCTTGCCCGCATGCGGATGGTCGGGCCAACGTCGGATGAAACGACGGAGATCCGAGGTCGGAGGGCGCATCATTCTGGGGTGTTGGAGGAGTTCCAATTCCAGGTAGGAGGCAAGCAGATCATTGGCTGGCCATTGGGAGCGGTCAAGCACTTCGGTGGTGATCGGCACATCGGCGTCCAACACCTGAAACAGCCGGCGGTAGCCATCAAGGCCTGATGAGTACTCTTCGGCCCGGGTGGTTTGCACCGGCAGCAGGGTGACGGCAGAAACCGCGCCGATCACAGTTAAAAGGGGCAACAGACGTGATAAAAACCTGGATGGAAACATATCGTGAACCGCCGTTTTTCAGGTGCCGAACAGGGCATCGACAAAATCGCTGGCCAGGAAGGGTTTGAGATCATCGATCCCCTCGCCAACCCCGACAAAGGGAATGGGAAGCTTGAACTTTTCGGCAATACCGACCACGACACCGCCTCGGGCCGTGCCGTCCAGTTTGGTGATGACGATGCCGGTCAGTCCCAGGGCCTCATGAAACTGGGTCACCTGACTGATGGCGTTCTGGCCGGTGGTGGCATCCATAACCATCCAGATATCATGGGGGGCCGTGGCATCTTTGCGTCCCAGGATGCGTTTGCATTTTTTCAGCTCTTCCATGAGGTTGGCCTTGGTATGGAGGCGGCCTGCGGTGTCGGCCAGGAGCAGGTCGGCCCCTCTGGCCACGGCGGCGGCGTGGGCATCGAAGATGACCGAGGCACTGTCGGCATTCTGTCCCTGGGCGATCACCGTGGCTCCGGAGCGTTCGCCCCAGATGCGCAGTTGATCGACGGCTGCTGCCCGAAAGGTATCCCCGGCGGCCAAGACCACCTGTTTGCCGGAACGGGTCAACTGGGCGGCCATTTTGCCGATTGTCGTTGTTTTGCCGA
Source organism: Magnetococcales bacterium (assembly GCA_015229045.1). The sequence continues at coordinate 25,135 of JADGCJ010000036.1, read as the reverse complement.
CACCGTTGACCCCCACGACCAGAATGACGTGGGGTTTTGCCCGAGTCAGGTTCAGGGGGATCTGGACCAGTTCCAGACGTTCGCGGATGACCGCCTGCACGACCAGGCGCAGAGAGGCCCCATCGGCTGGGCGTTTTTCCTTGAGGCGCGCACGCGATGCCTCCAGGATGTGCGCCGTGGTTTCCACGCCAAAATCGGCCGTGATGAGCAACGCCTCCAAATCCTCCAGGAGTTCGGCATTGACCTGGCTTTTGGCCAGCAACACGTCCAATTTTTTGACAAAACCCTCGCGCGTTCGGTTCAGCCCCGAGCGCAACCGTTCCAGTAAAGCCATGTCAACTCCCGACCATCCCTAGTCAAGGCTTGTGTTCTCTTGTGAATCCCAGCTTGTGGGCCACGGCTTCCATATCGGCCCAGAAGAATTCGTTACCACGGTAGCCCCGGAAACGCGCCCGTTCCACCCCTTGTGAATCCAGCACCAGGATGGTAGGCGTAAAGCACATCTCTTTGGCCAGGGTGGCATACTCTCTGGGTGGATCGAAGGTATCCACCTTCACCATGGGAAATTGCCGACCGATATCGGTCTTCGGATAGGCGCGGACCACCTCTCGCTCGAAACTCTGGCAATAGGGACAGCCATCGTTGACAAAGATCACCACCCGGCCAAGAATTTCCCTCTCCTGAGTCGCCGTTGCCTCCTGTTGGACAACGACCAGGGCCAGGAGCAGGACAGAGAGCCATTTTGTCACTGTGACCATGTTTTTCACCGGATCTCCTCTTGATTCTGGTGACCGGACTTGCCTTACCGTGAAAGTCGCGCAGCGATCCTCATGATCGGAGGGTGGAGGGAGGCCTCCCCCAGCCATGCAATGTCAGCAGCAAGTATCTTGCCACCATTTGCCCGGACGTGCAAACATGCGCGAACCCCTGCTGTCTGTCATCATCCCCACCCTGAACGAGGCCGATGCCTTGCCCGGATTGTTGACACAGCTGCACGGGCAGCAGGGGGTGGCTCTGGAAGTGATCGTCGCCGATGGGGGATCGCAGGATGGTACCTGCTCGCTGGCCCGGGCGAAAGGGGCCAAGTGGGTGGAGGCACCGCGTGGTCGCGGGGCGCAGATGTGTGCCGGTGCCGCTGTGGCCAGGGGAGAGGCGTTGTTGTTTCTGCATGCCGATGCGTCGTTGACCGATCCTTGCCAGTTGGCGCGGGCGTTGGCCACGCTCGACCAGGAGCGGCAACGCCTCGGGCAGGATTGCGTGGCCGGCCATTTTGTACTCCATTTCCAGGGTGCCGAGGGGGTATTGGCGCGGCGGTTGCGTTTTCATGCTGCCAAAAGTGCCTTGAACCGGGCAGGGTGTACCAACGGGGACCAGGGGTTTCTTCTCTCCCGGTCGTTTTACCAGGCGCTGGGTGGTTTCGATCCGCAGCTGGCCTTCATGGAGGATCAGGAACTGGCGCTGCGCATTCGCCGGGCGGGGGTGTGGATCACCCTGCCTGGTGTTTTGGCCACCTCGGCGCGACGTTTTCAGCGCGAGGGGTATGGTCGGCGTACCCTGTTGAATGCCTTGATCATGACCTGTCATCACACAGGCTGGAAGAGCTTTCTGCACCAGGCGCCGGATCTCTACCGGCAACAGGATCGTACCCGACCTTTGCGACTGGCCCCCTTTTTTCGCCTGCTCGGGCGCCTCGACCGTGCAGACGGCCTGCGGGTCGCCTGGCAACGCTGGCGGGCCATCGGTCATTATGCCCGACAGGCGGAGTGGCAACTCTTTTTTCTCCTGGATGTGGCCTTGCTGGCGAAGGATTGTGACGCCTTGCATGTCTGTCCGGCCCATCCTTGTCTGGACTTCCATGATCGGGTTTGGCAGCGTTGGACCCGTTTCATGCTGTTCGATTGGCTGGTCATGGGTTTGGTCTGGCTCGGGTTTCGTCTGGCCTGGGGCTGGTATACCATTCGGAAATTTTTTGAAAATGACTGAGATCAATTCTCTGCATGCCGATTATCTGGAGAACAAGCGCCAGGCCTTTCGGGAGGCCATGGCGCGGGTCAATCGCCTGCCGGAGTACATCTGGCCGACAACGTTGTTTCCTGGTGCCGCGCAGAATGTCGCCGGGGCACTCTATGCCCGTGGCTGGCTGTTGGAGCATGTCCACCCTCGCTATCATGCCGAGGTGTTGGCCCTCTCGCGCAATCCACAGCTTGCCTGGCTGGTCAATCTGCTCCAGGGGGTGGAGCAGGCCTCGCTGACTCAATTCGTGGAGCTGTTTCTGGCGCATGCGTGGTCGGCAGGAATGCCTGACAGAGAGGAGCTTGTGCAACGCATTCTCGACCGCTGGGCGGAGATGGACCCCTTTCGGGAGTCTCGCCAGGAGGCGTATCGACGTATCCAGGCCGGGCAGAAGGTCGAGTTTGGTGATCCAGAGCATGCCGATGAACACACGCGGCTGGCTCTGCTCGATGCGTTACCTGATTTGGCTCCCGGTTCCGCTCGATTGGACAAGGTGGCTCTGGTGCCGGGCATGGCGTGCCGACAGAGTTGTCGCCACTGCATGTTTATCTGGCGCCCGCCGCTGCGTCAGGTCCCCGATCCTGCACCACTCTTCTCTCTGGCCAATGATTTGACGCACAGGGTTCTCTTCACGGGCGGTGATTTGACCGGACATCTGGACACCATGCTGCAAGCGCTGCGCGGCATGGATCACGTGACCGATTTTGCCTTGATGTTGAATGGTGACTTTGCCGAGACCCCCGCCGCCGCGACGGAGTTTTTTCACCAATTGCGGCAGGCCCTGGCCGGGCGATCCCCAAACGCTGTCCCGGCCCGGGTGATGGTTCAGGTCAGCTTTGACGAATTTCACCAGGAGATCGTTGCCGACCGACATGGCACCCTGGCCGAGCGCATTCCTGTGGCGCGTATTGCGTACCTCATGGTTGCCTCGCTGGCGTTTCCCGATATCGGCCTGACCCTGTTGCACAAGCAGAATCGACTCAACTTTGCCAATGAACTGTTTCGACGCGGGGTGTTTGGTCGTTTGGCGCGGGAGTTGTCGCGGCTTGGGCATCGCCTGGAGGTGCGCGCCTGCGCCCTTTCTCCACGCGCCAAGAGTGATCCTGTGCAGCCTGCACGGCTTGCCCCTGTCATTCGTGATGTCTTGTTGGCGTTGGCCGATCAGCCGCAACGGGTCATGCAATTCGTCAGTTCCACCATCGACGCCCATGGGCGCGCCGAACGCCTCGATCCCAGCGAATACATCAACGAAAAGGCCTATTTGCGGCAGATTCTCGCCCAGGGTCCACCTGACCAGGAGTGTTTTGATACCGACTTGATGTTTCACTATCACGGCCCGGTCACCCTTTTTGCCGCCCTGCACTACACCCTGGGGGATTGGCGCCACGACTCTCCGGCGACGCTCCTTGCCCGTCATCGCAAGGATCCCCTGCGACAGGCGCTGGCGCGGTTCGATACCAGCCTGCTCCCTCTCTACGCCGAACTGCGCGATGATCTGCCGACCCTTCTGGAACACTCGACCGGCCCGCATCATTTTTTCCATCGTCTGACCCGGGAGAGCGCCTTGCGCCTGCACCTGACCAGGCGGTTGCTGGAAAAGCGCTGACGCAGATGGTGTTTTGGAGTATGAGCCTGCGGTGGGACTCCTTGACCGTCATGGTCATATCAATGCATCCTGCCCGTTTGTTCAATTCAAGTGCGTTACCCTTCGATAACCCATTGGATTGAAGGTGCGCACCCATCTTCCGGGAGGATCGTTGCATGCATAAAATAGCCAGAAGTGCCGTTCTCTCCGTCTCTGCTGCATTGATGATGGTTTCCGCAGGTCACGCGGCAGAGATGGCCACACCTGCCGAGGCCAAAGCCATGACCGAAAAGGCCATGTCCACCATCAAGTCTGTAGGAGCGGAGCGCGCCTATGCCACGTTTGCCGATCCCAATGGTGGCTTTCAGGTGAAGGATCTTTACGTTTTTTGTATGAATGCAGACGGGGTGATGGTCTCCCATGCCAAAAAACCGGAGCTTGTTGGAAAAAATATGTTGAATTTCAACACATACGGCGACTTTTTATTCAGGGATATGGTCAAGGTCGCCAAAGAGCAGCACATGGGCTGGGTCAACTACAAGTGGCCCTATCCCGGCACGGATCAAATTAAAGAAAAAACCACCTACATCATGGCCGACCCGGCGGGTTTCTTCTGTGGCGTCGGTGCCTATAAGTAATTGTCTATCCTGAAAATGTTCCCTTGGCGGCTTTTCGGTTCAACGATGACCCCCCGGCGGGCATCGTTGAGCCGTCGAGGGCTTCGGCTTGGGTGGACGGGCCGGTGATCAGGAGGCTCCTTTTTGCCTGCTGGCCCGGTACCGTTGGTTTTGTGGAGTTCTACGAAAAAATCTCCCCAATGTGGGCACCTCACCGATGCCCCGCCACCCACTCTTCGAGAGCCTCATTCATGCGTGTTTGCCAGCCGGGTCCGGTGGCGCGAAAGTAGGCCACGACATCGGGGGAGTAGCGCACGGAGAGGAGGATTTTTTTGTCGGCGGCGACCGGCCTGCCACGCAGGGGGCGCATGGCTTTGAACTCCTCGTCGGTTGGAACATACGTGTCAGGATCGGCAGCGATGCCCCGGGCGATGGACTCATCCTCTTCAGGAGTGGGAAGAATATAGGACATGTATCTCTCTGGCATAACGCTTGACCTCCTGTTTATTCGCTTTACGCAGGCTGATGATCCTGCGGACCTCACCTCGATCGACGAACACGACGCAATAGACTCTCTCATCCTTGGGAACGTACCCGACCATGCGCAACTCGCCGTAATCGTGGCGCTGATCTGGCGCGGCGAGGATCTTTTCCCACTCAAGGCCCTCTGCGTCTGCCAGGGATTCGCCGTGTTTCAGGCGATTGGCCGCATCTTTGGCAGGGTCGAATGCAATGTTCACGGGGTTTATGATAGCTACAGAAATTGATCTGTCAAGAAGAGGGGATCGACTGACGATACGGCGCTGTCGATGACCGGAATCCGGGGAGGTAGCCAAACAGCAAAGGCCGACATCTCCCCGAATCAAAGTGCTGTTTCGGGATGTTGTTTTGTCTGGAAGACACTCCTGGGATGTCCTGTTGATCTGATAATCGAAAAAGCCCTGCATCCCGCATTGCGGCTTTTTGTTGAACGAGATGTGGTGTAGGTGTGATAGGTCGGGGAGAATGTTTGAACGAGAGTGGCGCTTGTACGAGATATCACCAATCACCGACACTGCTCTGACATGTTAAAGGGTCCATTGAGAGTGCCCAGATTCGGGCCTTTCTCTGGTGATGCTGCCAGAGTGATGTCGGCTTGCGCCAAGATCTGGTTGTTTCCGAAGTTTTTTACAGCAATATAAAAATAGGTCTCAATGGTGCCAAAGTCGATCCGATCACCTTTTGACTTATAATTGTCATGATCAGATATGTTGCTTAATACATCGATAATATAAGGTGTGCTTTTAAATCCAGGAGGGATTTCTTCGTTATGACAAGGACTGTTCCTGTTCGAGTACAGCACCGCTTTATTTGTATTATTGAGCACAGAAACTTCATATCCGTAATTTTCTGAAAGAATTTTTTTATCAGTGTCATTCTTTAACTTAAATTTGATAACTGGATACCAATAAGGCGTCCCGTTCGATAAGGATTGTTTCCTGCAAATAAAGAAATCCATTATAGAAATTTTAGAGTTGGTGGGTGGATCGGAAGCTGATAACGGAGTTGCAGGGCTGGGGGTTGAATCGGAATATGCTGATGGGTAAGAGAATAACGCTATCGATCCAAGGGTTATGCTGGACAAGAGAAAAAGGCTATGGAGCACTTGCATCCCCCCTCTCCTGAATTTACGATCACGAGCGGATTTTTCGGTATCAGTAATTCTTTGCAGGCGTATCATAAATCAGCGGCCCTGTCCGTATTGATGGTCGATATTCCTAACAACTCTACGGTGCTGACATTCGCGACGACCCCACGGCATCGGACGGAACGGGCGCCCCTCTGGTCTTGTTCGATCCTGCTAAGGGGCAAACGACGCGAAGGCGACGACGCGGATAACTTCATTGTCTTCGTTGGCCGTGCCATGTCAAAATGCTATTTTGAGGTGTTGTCTTGTTTGAAATTTGTCAGGATGTCTCCCTCTTATAAGCACACATCAAGCTTGTCGAAGTCACCCGGCATCAGCATAACCTTTTTGGTTTCCATACTGGTGTTGCTGCTCCTGATGTCAATATTTATTTCAAGCTGGATGGCATTTAAATCAAGGGCGTTCCTGCTCTGTTCTCCCGTTGGCCTAGGGATCAGGCCATCAGTTAGACTATAAACTGCGCGAACGCTGGAGTATCCAGCAGCAAGAGATCCCCCAGCAGTCCCATAGTTAGTTTTCGTCAACTCTACTCTATTCGTATGATCTGTCATCGAAACCAAGTGCATATTGCCACTCGTATCAATATCTTTTTTGCCGTTATTTTTTATCCTGAAGCCGATATTCGGGTACCAGTAAGAGACACCTTTTGTTGATGTTGTTTCACTCTTGCAAATATAAAATTCTGTTATCGCAATACCTGAGTAAGCTGGCGTGGAGAAAATTAATATAGAAGAACATAAGAAGATGCCTGGCAAAAACCGATGTAAAAGGGGATGAAATGTCTCTCTCATTTTGAGGTCTCCTTTTTACCTATTCAGAGCTGATGATTATAAATCTTATCACTGACACGAATCAAGCTTGCTGAAGTCTCCGGGTTTCAATGTAATTCTTTCGGACGACATGCTTGTATTGTTATTCATTACATTAAATACGATCTCGATTTCTGCGTCATTCATATCAAGGGTCTTCGTTTTTTGACCTTTCCCTCTTTGCATAAAGGCCTGCGGATCGTGCATGGAGTAAGAAAAGGGTTTGCTGGTATATCCTGCGCGGAGCATTCCCCCGTTATGACTGTAATTGTACAGCATTAACTCCACCTTGTTCGTGTGGTCCGTTACGGAAATTTTGTGCGTAGTATTCCCTGTGTCAACGTCATGTTCTCCGTTATTTATTATCCTGAAGTAAACACTAGGATACAAATATGATAGATTATTTGAATTGTATCTGTTTTTGCATACATACAAGTCTTTTATTGCCAGGTCAGAATACGCGGGCAAGCTAAACAAACATACCGCCGATCCAACGATCACACTCGACAGAAAACGACGCAGGTACGGGGGGCGAGAAAGCAATTTGTTCATTTTCATCTCTCCTCTTATTATGGTCGACACCCGAGGAGGATGCAAAAACTCTAAAATTTTGTCAAATCGAATTTTTGGATTTTTTAAATTAACACAGGCATGTTTGTTGCGTTCTCGAATGATATGTTAATTATTTTACTGTATGAATAAAATATTAAACTTGAATTGGCGGCTTGGGAATCTTGCATGATCGTTATGTGTGATTTGTTTGGGATTATTTATAAAAACACATGAAATCAATAACATAAATGATTCGTATCCAGATTACATACAGAACGCTCCCCGTGGCCCTTTCTCCGGATAGTTACCTCCGAAAACAAGAAAAACCATCTATATCGTTCAAGCCTATGTAAAGATCCATTATGAAATCTTACATCCTTCCCCCAAAAAAAAATTCCCGATGTGGGCACCTCACCGATGCCCCGCCACCCATTCCTCGAGGGCCTCATTCATGCGTGTTTGCCAGCCGGGTCCGGTGGCGCGAAAGTAGGCCACCACATCGGGGGAGTAGCGCACGGAGAGGAGGATTTTTTTGTCGGTGGCGACCGGCCTGCCACGCAGGGGGCGCATGGCCATGATCTCCTCTGTGGTTGGTTCGTAGGTATCCGGATCCAGGGCGATGCCGCGTGCGATGGCTTCATCCTCTTCAGGAGTGGGCATGTACAGTGACGGCTCTTGCGCGGACACGGTCTCTGACCTCCCTGCTGTTTGCTTTTATGGCTACGGAAATTGATCTGTCAAGAAGAGGGGGGATCAACTGATGATGTGCCGCACACGCGGGAGGAAGTCATGGACGACGACCGGCTTGACGGCAAAGTCGACGGCGCCGAGGCGGAAGGAGCGGTCCCGGGTTTCGGTCTTGTCGTCGCCGGTGATCAGGATGACCGGGATGGTCTCGGTTTCGGGTCGCTTTTTCAGCTCTTTGAGGAGCTGGAAACCATCCATCTCCGGCATGGCGATGTCGGAGATGATGAGGTGAGGAGGCTCTTTGGCAATCATGGTCAGGGCCTCCTGGCCGCTGCCGGCCTCGAAGATATCGACATCGAGGGCTTCGAGGAAGGCGCTGATCATGATGCGATCCATTTCGCCGTCGTCGATGACCAAAACCCGGGGGCGCAGAGGCGGCAGCCAGACGGTGAAGGTTGACCCTTCGCCAGGCTGGGATTGAACCTCCAGGCGTCCGCTGTGCGCCTTCATGATGTCGAAGGAGAAGGGCAGACCAAAGCCGGTGCCGGTTTCGCCCATGGTCCCCTGTGTGGAGACCTTCTCTTCGATCTGGAACAGCTTCGGTTGCACGTCGGGGGGGATGCCGACGCCATAATCGAGGACCGTCATGGCGGTCGGGTCATCGGGCGGCGAGAGCAACTGAATGCGCCCGTTGGGATGGCTGAACTTGACGGCATTGGACAGAAGATTTTGCACTACCTCGCCAAGCAGAGCCGGATCACCATACAGACGGGTCTCTTCGGGGATCTGGTTGGTGATTTGCAGGCCCTTTTTGCGGCTGATGTACTCCAATTTTTGAATGGCATCCTCCACCAGGAAATGGCCATCGAAAAAGCGTTTTTCCAGGCGAATCTTGCCCGATTTCAGACGACCGATGTTGAGAATCTCCTCGATCATCATCGTGAGATTGCGACCGCTGGAGAGGACATCGCCCAGAAGCTCTTTTTGCTCCTCGGTGAGGGGGTGTTCCCGGTCTTCCTGGAGGAACTCCAGCAGGCTCATGATGGAACTCAAGGGGGCGCGCAGGTCGTGGGCCACCAGGGAGACGAATTTGTCCTTGAGGCGGCTGGCCTCTTCGGCCTCCTCTTTGGTTTGGATCAGAGCCGCTTCGACCTTCTTGCGCGCCGTGATGTCGCGTGCCGAGGCGAGGATCAGACTCTCTTTGCCATCGTCGATGATGCGGCTTTTGATCTCGACCGGGAAGGAGGTTCCATCCTTGCGGCGGTGCAGCCCCTCCACAGAGAGGGAGATGGGAGCGGACAGGCGCAGGCTTTTGACATGCTCATCCCAGGGGGTTGCCGTTTGGGGCAGGTCACCCTCCAGGTCGGCCATGGTCAGGTGCAGGAGTTCGTCGCGGGTATAGCCGAGGGCGGTCCAGGCGGTACGGTTGGCGTCCAGGATGCGGCCCTGGGCCGGATCGATGACAAAAAAGGCATCTCCGGCGTGGTCGATCAGATGGCGAAACTGTTTCAGCTCGGCTTCACGGCGCAGGCGCTTTTGAATGTCGCGGAAGGCGCCGATGAGCTTTTTTTCTCCCTGGGAGACAAAGGAGCCGGTACTGATCTCCACCGGAAAAGTGAATCCATCCTTGCGGCGCAGGTAGCACAGCGGGATATGTTGACCGTCATCGGTCAGTCCTTTGCAGGAGACCTTGTGGGAGGCCACATCCACCGGGGTGGTGGAAAAATCGGCCATGTTCAGGGAGAGGAGTTCTTCCCGCGTATGGCCGAGCATTCTGGCCATGGCCGGGTTGCAATCCTCGATGCGCATGGTGGCGGCATCCATGACCACGATCCCATCGGTTTCGCCCGGAACCTGATGCTGCAACAGGTCGGGGTGAACTTCGGAGACAGCATCCGGCTGTTGATCCCGAGGAGAGGATTGCTGGGTATGTGCCGGAGCCGTGTCTTCCATGGTGTGCCCGTGGGTCGATGAAGCGAACGCTGTTTGCCGACACTGGGGGCTGTTCGGCTACCCATTCATGGCGATCAGAGCGCGTGTGACGGTCTGTCTGTCTCCCCGATTGCGTCGAATATAGCAGGATCCGCCGGTTGTCGGAAGCACACATTTACTCTTTTTTGCCCAAAAATGCCGCCATACCCGGTTTTTTTCTCCCCGGTGGGGGATGCGGCTGGTCACTTGTCTGCGGACGCAGGTGATCGGGCCTCCCTGAGCAGGGCCATGGCTTTGGCATATTTGGTAAAACTGTTGCCGCAACCGATCAGAACATGGACCAGTCCCGGCAGGCCATCGAGGCAACCCAGACGCAGGAGGTAAAACTTGATGAAACGCAGAACAGGGTTGAGCAGCAGATGACGCAGGCGGGGATGATAGCCGCGTTCGACGAGGCGATGGGCCTGCAAGGTGGTATAGCGGTTTTGTTTGGCCAGGTACTCATCCAGGCTGGGGGCCGATTCGTGGAGCAGGTCGCCGTGCAACCAGCCGACTGTGCCTGTAGCGAGGACATGTTCATGGATCGGATCCTGGCTCCACATGCCGTGGTCGCGATGATAGAGGCGCAGATTGGGATCGGGATAGCCTTCGCCGTGGCTCAACCAGCGACCCATGAAGCGATTGCGCCGGGCCATCCGGAAAGCCTGGTGTTTCGGGGTGGCCCGGAGGGTGGCGAGGATGCTCTGTTTCAACTCCGGGGAGATTCGTTCATCGGCATCCAGGCAGAGAACCCAGGGGTGTTGCGCCTGGCTGACGGCAAACTGTTTTTGCGGACCAAAGCCCAGCCACGGCTGGTGGAGGATTCTGGCCCCGGCCTGGCGGGCCAGGTCGAGGGTCTGGTCGCTGCTGCCGGAGTCGACGACGAGGATTTCATCGACAAAATCAAGGGAGGCCAGACAGGGGGACAAGACTTTGGCGGCATCGAGGGTAATGATGACCGCCGACAGGGGAATTCTGGTCATGACGGGTTGCCGGTCAGCAGGGCTTCAAGGGCACTCCAGACCCGCTCCGGGGGGAGCGTGGCCAGGCAGGGGGGGTGACAGGGGTGCAAACCCGGTGGTGGATGACACACCCGGCGCATGCAGGGGGCACAGGGATAATCGACGGCCAGCAAGGTTTGTTGGTGGCCGGAGATGCCGGAGTAGTGCGGATTGGTGGCCCCGAACAGGGTGATCCCCCGGATATCCAAGGCAGCGGCCAGGTGGGCCAGTCCCGAATCCAACCCCACCACGGCCTGGGCACCGATCAGATGGGCGGCCAGGGTACTCAGATCCATCGGTGGCAGGACGCTGACCCCTTTGCCGACCGCTGTTGCCAGGCGTTCGGCCCTTTGTCGTTCCGCAGCGTTGCCCCAGGGGAGGTGAATTTCCAGGGGTGTCGACTGCCGGATCCTGAGTGCCAGATCGAGCCAATAGGGTTCCGGCCACACCTTGCTGCTCCAGGCGGTGCCGTGCAAAAACACCACATAGGGGGGGAGGGAGCGTGGCACGACGGGCGGCAGCCTTTGACGATCGATGCCAAAATCGGGTGGCGTGGCCGGAAGCGGATAGCCCAAGGCCACCGCCAGCAGGTGCCTGAGCCGGTCGATCACATGGTCGATGCCTGGAACGGCAACCTTTCGTTGATAAAACGGCAAGGCCCAGCGTTCCCGCACCCAGGAGGCGTCCGGTCCAAAGCGACGACCCCGGGCGAGTCGGGCCAGAACAGCGCTTTTCAACAACCCCTGGGCGTCGACGATCCAGGTGAACTCTTTTGCGCGCAGCTCACGCAGAAAGCGACCCGGTTCGCCGCCTTTCCAGGTTTGCAGGGGGGTGCGACGCCAGCGACGCAAGGCCACGGGTAGCACACGATCCACTCCCGGATGCCAGGAGACCACCTCTGTCAGGCTCTCCTCGACCACCCAGCTCAGGTGCAGATCGGGAATGGCCTGCCGGGCATCGGTCACCGCCGGCAGGGTGTGGAGAAGATCGCCCAGGGAAGAGGTCTTGATCAACAGGAGAGTGGGTGTCAAGCGATCAGCTCCAGCACTCTGTCCGGCAGCGGCGGATGGGGAGCGACCCGCGCTTGCCACAGGGTCTCGACCGGGGTGTCCGTTCGCCACAGCGAGCCATCGGGGCGGCTGCGCCAGCGGGCATGCAGCCAGTTGTACTGCTCCGGCCACTCCAGGATCCAGGGCGCGAAGGCGGCATTGATGCGGCCGGTGAAGTGATCCAGCTCCCCGGGAGAGGCCGTGGCCGGGGGAGGTTCCAGCGGTGTGCCGACACGGATCACCGCCATGCCGGGCGCCTGGCGGATGGCCGCGACCGGGACGACGGGACAACCATGGCGGCTGGCCAGCCGGGCAGGCCCCGACGGACATTGCGCCGGCACCCCCAGGAAAGGCGCCGTCACCCCCCCCTGGCGGGTGTTGATGTCCACCATGAGCGCAAGGACTTTGCCGCTGGTGATGGCACGCACGGTGGCACGGGTCTCCTTGCGGCGCACCATCTCGACGCCATAGTCGGCGCGAACGCGGGTGAATTCGCGTTCACTCAAAGGGTTGTTGGCGTGGCGGTAGACCACCACGAGCGGCAGACCGGCATCGGCGCCATGCTTCAGGGCCGGTTCCCACGATCCCAAATGGGTGGAGGTGAGGATGACACCTCGCCCCCGGGCATGGAGCGCGGTCAGAATGTCCAACCCCTCCCAGCGGCAGGAGCAGTCGCGCACCCGCAGCCCCTCCAGGTGGCTGAGAAAGATGTTTTCAAAGACCAGCGTGGCCAGCCGGTCCAGGCGCGGGCCGGAGAGGTCGGGTCCGTAGATCAGGCGCAGGTTGGTGCGGGTCCAGGCCCATTCGGAACGCAGGATGACAGGGGCATGGCGCGCAAGCCACCGGACCTGACGGGCCGCAGCGGGCAGCTCCCCGTGTCGGACCCAGGCGAGAACCCCGCGCAAGGCCAGCCACTCCAGGGTGTGTGACAGGGAGAGTTTCTTCAGGGAGGTAAGCATGCCATCGTCATTTCGTATCCATAGATGGAAAGATTTTGAAAAAACTATCAAATTTTGCCGTGAGGAAAATTTTTAACACATGCGGCCTGCAGTGGGTCAGGTGAATATCGGCCTTGTCGTTGCCAAAATGGGTACGCATGGCAAGCAGCATGCCCAGGACGGAACTGTCGATGCTGGCGACGTTCTGGAAGTCGACCTGAAAGGTTGTCCCAGGTTCGTGGCGACGATAACACCTCTGAAACTCCTTCGTGTACTTGAAATCGAAGTTTGCCGGCAAACGCAACGTCACCTGAAACCCGGATATCTTCATGTCGATCATGGTCTGTCTCTTTTCACGTTAATCTGCCGGACGCCGAGGTGACACATTGACCTCGACCAGGGTAACGTCATCGGTCGGTTGTTTACCTGCACGGAACTCCTCCAGAATGGGAAGCAGGGCTGTCAGAGGCATGTCCGGGGTGGTCAGTCTTTCCAGGAAGCTTATCAGTCGCTCCTCGCCGAAAAATTCATGGGTTGGAGAGCGGGTCTCGACGATACCATCGGAGAAGAGGTAGATCCGGTCCTCTTCTTCGAGGTGATGGTGCGTACAGGCATCGAGGCCGGTCAGACGTCTCCCGATGCCCAGGGGGGGGAAGCAGGAGGGAAACTGGTCGATCGACCGGCCGGAGCGAAAGAGAGTGCCGACCGGCAGGGATGCGTTCCACAGGCGCATTTTGTTGTTGCGTCGATCCAGCTCCAAAAAGGCGGCAGCGAGGAACATGTGCGTCGGCAGTCGGCGAAAGATGGTTTCGTTGATTTGGGAAAGGATGGTGTCCAGGGAGACGCCCTGTCTGGTCAGACGATAAAAGATATCGGCCACCAGGGGGCCGCAGATCGCCGCTGCCAGGCCATGTCCGGTAAAATCTCCCACCAGGACATGGTGTATGCCATCATCGCGGCGGGCGGAGAGAACCAGGTCACCGTTGGTGCTTTCCAGGGGGGTTACCAGCACACGCAGACCCCGATGATCGAACTGATCGTCATGACGCAGCTTGAGGATGACATTTTCGACATCTTCCCGGTCCTGGACCAGTTTGTTGGTCAGTTCGGCGCGTTGCAGCCAGCTGCGAATGCGCGCCTTCAGGATGGTGGAGTTGGGGGGCTTGGTGAGGAAGTCGTCGCCGCCACACTCGAGGCAGCGTGCCAGTTCGTCGTCGCTCTGTGCCGAGGTGAGGAAGATCACGGGTATGAAGCGCTCTTGAGGCTCTTTGATTTTGATCTGTCGGGTGGTTTGATAGCCGTCCAGCACGGGCATCAGAATGTCCATCAGGACCAGATCGCACCATTGATGCTCCATGCAGGCCAGGGCTTCCCGGCCATTGGCGGCCGAGACCACCGTGTACCCTTCCTTGCGGAGCAGGGTTTCGAGGAAATATCGAATGACCAAATCGTCGTCGACAATGAGAATGGTGGCCATGGTGGTTTTGGTCAACACAGTTGGTGGTGAGAATCCTGGTGAGCCTACCGTGAAAGTCGTGCAGCGACTTTCATGAATCGGAGGGTGGAGGGAGGCCTCCCCCACCCATGCGATCCGATCAGACCGTATCGGAGAAGTTGTCCTTGATTTTGATGATCTCCGGCATGATGGCCACAAACAACCTGACCAGGTTGGGATCGAAGGCGGCACCGGAGTTGCGCTGGATCTCTTCTATGGCAGCCGTCACGCTCCAGGGTCGTTTGTAGGGGCGTTTGGAGGTCAGGGCATCGAACACGTCGGCGAGGCTGCAGATACGACCCATGAGGGGAATTTGTTCTTCCACCAGGCCGTGCGGGTAACCACGACCGTCCCAGCGCTCATGATGAGTCAGGGCGATCATGTGGGCGGTACGCAGCAGGAGAGAGGGTTCGTTGTCGAGGAGTTTGCCGCCCAGGATGGTGTGGGTCTTCATGATGGCAAACTCCTCATGGTCGAGTTTCCCGGGTTTGAGGAGGATGCTGTCGGGGATGCCGATCTTGCCGACATCGTGCATGGGGGCGGCGTGGAGCAGCAGCGCCTGATCGTGCGACGAGAGCCCGGCGGCCTTTCCCAACAGGGCGGAAAAGTGGCTCATGCGCAAGATGTGCTGGCCGGTTTCGTTGTCGCGATACTCCGACGCCTGGCCCAGACGGCGGATGATATCCAGCCGGGTGTGTTGCAGCTCCTCTTCCCTGTTGGCCAGGGTCTGGGCGGTGCGCGATCCGCGCAGGATGTAGCGAATCCGGTGACCCAGCAGACCCCAGTTGATGGGCTTGGTGATGAAATCGGTCGCCTTGCTTCGGTAGGCCTGGTCGATCGAAGCCATGTCATCCAGGCTGGTGGCCATGACGACAGGCAAATGTTCGAGCCTTTTTTGCTGGCGAATGGTCTGACACAAGGTGAAGCCGTCCATTCCGGGCATGACGACGTCGGATATGACCAAATCGGGAAGATCCTTGTTCAACAATGTCCAGGCCTCCATCCCATCGGCGGCCTCCACCACGCGAAAACCATCCTGTTCCAGGGCTTCGCGCATGGGCAGACGCTGCAACAAATCGTCGTCCACAATCAGGATCAAGGGATGGACCAACTCTTCGGGCAGATCATGCACGGGTGTTTCACTCCCTCCGGATGAAAAGCAGGTTGATCAAGGGGGGCGGTACACTCCCCACAACATTGCATGGATGGGGGGGGGAAGCTCCTCTTCACCCTCCCATCACGAGAGTCGCTGCGCGACCTTCATGGTAAAAACGAACTCATGCACGGGAAACTTCCTTTTTTTGAGAGAGACACAGCTCCTGCAACGCCTGGGCGACCTCGACCAGTGCGGGTCCGCTTTGGCGGAAGGAGAGGCGAACCAGCTCCAGATTGGCGTGATTGGTTTCCATGCTGCGTCCCAGTTCGGCCAGACGCAGGGCTCCCATGGTGAGGCTGGAAGACTTCAGGGCATGGGCCGTCAAGCGCACACTCTCGGGATTGTTCTGCTCGATGGCCCGTTCCAATTCGGTCAGCAGGTTGGGTGTTTGCGTCAGGTAGTGCTGCACCATTTTGTCCAGCAGGTCGGTGCTGCCTTTCTGGGTCAGTTCGACGATACGGCCCACGGCAACCGGGTCGAGCGGGGGGATCCGGGGGGCGGAACTCTTGGGGAGCGGAGGATCGGGGGGTGGTGCGGCCGACTCCGTCGTCACGTTGGCGATCCGGGGCAGCCAACGACTCAGCTTGGCTGCCAGATCAGCTTGACTGAAGGGCTTTTGCAGGTAGTCATCCATGCCGGCTTCCTGGCACTGTTGACGGCTTTGTTTCAGGACGTGCGCTGTCAAGGCGATGATGGGTAGACGTCCTCTTCCGGTCTCTTGTTCCCAGTGACGGATTTGTCTGGTGGCCTCGAAGCCGTCCGTGACGGGCATTTCGCAATCCATGAAAACGGCATCGAAGGGGGAGTCAGCATTCCGTATGGCCGCCACGGCCTGATGACCGTTTTGGGCGATCGCAACGCGGCAGCCGTACAGCTCCAGCGTTGTTGTCGCCACCTCTTGATTGACCAGATCGTCTTCAACCAGAAGAACATGACCTTCGAGGCGCGCATTGTCTGGTATGGGAGATTGTTGGGCGGTTTTCCAGGTTGGCACATCCATCGGGCTTCCGGGCTGTTGCTTGCCGAACCGGACGGTGAACCAGAAAGTCGATCCCTGACCGGGAACGCTTTCGACGTGCAGGGATCCGCCCATCATGTGGACCAGGCGTTGGGTGATGGCCAGACCCAGTCCCGTGCCGCCGAACCGGCGTGAAATCGAGGGATCTTCCTGGGTGAAAGCCTCGAACAGATTGTGTTGGAACTCCGGAGAGATGCCTATGCCCGTGTCGGTGATGTCGAAGCGCAACACGACGTTGCTGTCCTGTTCTTCCACCACTCCCACGGTCAGGTCAATGCTCCCCTTGCTGGTAAACTTGAGGGCATTGCCCACCAGGTTGAACAGGATTTGGTTGAGACGATAGGGATCGCCCAGAAGGCGATCGGGAACGCCTTCACCTATTTTCAGGTCGAAGGTCAACCCTTTGCGTTGTGATTGATCGACGAACATGGTGTCGATATCGTCGATCAGTTCGATCAGACTGAACCGCAACAGATCCAGGGTGAGACGGTCGGCCTGCATCCGCGAGAATTCCAGGATGTCGTTGATGATGCGCAACAAGGTGCGTCCGGAGTTGTGGATGACCTCGATGTAATGACGCTGCTGCTGCGTGAGGGGTGTTTTCAGGACCAGGTCGGCCATGCCCAGCACCCCGTTCATGGGGGTGCGGATCTCATG
Source organism: Magnetococcales bacterium (assembly GCA_015229045.1). The sequence goes on along the minus strand of JADGCJ010000036.1, from coordinate 7,900 downwards.
GCTCATATTGACCAGAAAGGCCATTTTGGCCCGAGAGGCGGCTTCGGCGGCATTGCGGGCCAGTTCCAGCTCTGCGGTGCGTTCGCGCACGGTCTCTTCCAGGTGGTCGCGATAGTGACGCAGTTCGGTGATATCTTTGTGAACGCCAGCCCATACCTCTCCGTATTCGGCGTGGGTCATGGTGGATATGGAGACGCGACCCCAAAAAAGGGTGTCGTCTTTTCTTATGTTTCTGATCTCGCCTTCCCAGGTTCCTTTTCTGTACAGGTGCGCCATGATCTCTTCGACGATCTCCTGGGCCGGTTTGTCGGTGGCGGCATGGGTGATGGCAATGGGCTTGCCGATCAGTTCGCCTTTGTCGTAGGCGAACATTTTTTCAAAGCTCCTGTTGGTGAAGATGATGACGCCGTTGTCCGAGCGAACGAGACAGATACCCTCGGTCATGTGTTCCATGATCCTTGCCTGGAGGCGGATATCCTCCTCCCGCGTCGTTTCCCTGGTGAGGTGAAGAGAGCTGTAGCATTCGGGAATGATCGGGTTGACGGCACCAAAACTGGCGACAATGTCAAATCTGCCGGAGGCGTTGCAGCGGGCGAGATAGGTGTTCACCCGGGCATGGTGGGTGGTTGGGTCGATGGATACACTTCCCTGGGGCCCCTTGACGGAGATGCCTTTCAGATGCTCGACCAGGGCTTCCGCATCCAGGCTTCCTGCCTGATTGGCTGCCTGGGCAAAGGCTTTGACGCACAGATAGGCCCCCTCGCCAAAATTGGTGAGGATGCCGTTGCCGTTTGGCCAGATGCCATGGATGCCTGGCTGGGCTGCCAGCCTTGCGAGGACGCGCCGATTGGTTTCGGTGGGCACCGACATGAAATAGGTGTTGCTGGAGTAGTAGCCCTCCCGGACCTCCGGTGGCAGAAGGCTGGCCATGGCTTCGTCATAATGCCCCATGACCACGGCCATGCGTTTTTTCAGGCCCATTTCCGAAAAACGGGTCAACAGCGTCACCTGATCCGTTCCGGCAAAATAGGGGACGAACACCTGCGCTCCCGATCGGGCCACCTGATGCAGCAGGGCATCGATTTGATCGTTGGTGGCGCCGAGAGGGAGGTACTCCTCCCCGACGCTCTCCCCACCGACAGGGCCCAGAGCCTGTTTTGCCGCGCGGATCGAGCCGCGTGGCCACTCATAGTTGTTGCCGGCGAAAAACAGTTTGGGGCCAAACCTGTCCCGCATGTAAGGGATCATTTTGTCGATTTGCTGATTGGGCAGCGCAGCGAGATGAAAAAAATAACGACTGAAGATGCTTCCCTCGTAGAAGGAGAAGTTGAGCAGAGGTCTCTTTCTGGGTTCGGCCACCCGGTAGGCCACGGCAATGCGAGCGTTGGAGAGAAGGTTGCCGACCAGGGCGACACACCCATGCTGGTCGAGGAGTTTTTCGGCGGCCAGTACCGCGCTGGAGGGGAGGCTGCCATCGTCTTCGATGACGAGTTGCAGCGGTCTGCCCAGTACGCCGCCATGGGCATTCACCTCCTCGGCAGCCACCTGGCATGCCATGGTGATTTCGGGGCCGTAGAGACCCACAATACCTGTGAGAGGTGGCATGACTCCCAGAAAAACAGGCTTATGCACGGGAGTTTTCCTCTTTTTGAGAGAGGCACAGCTCCTTGAGTGCCTGGGAGATGTCGGCCAACGCGGGACCGCTTTGCTGAAAGGAGTGGCGGACCAGTTCCAGATTGGTGTGATGGGCTTCCATGATGCGTCCCAGCTCGGCCAGACGCGTGGCACCCATGGCAAGGCTGGAAGACTTCAGGGCATGGGCTGTTGTGCGCACACCCTCGGGATTGTTCTGCTCGATGGCCTGTTCCAGCTCGGTCAGCAGGTTGGGGGTTTGCGTCAGGTAGTGCTGCACCATTTTGTCCAGCAGGTTGGTGCCGCCTTTTTGGGTCAGCTCGACGATGTGGCCCACGGCAACCGGGTCCAGCAAGGGAATGTGGGGAATGGGAAGCGGGTCAGGCGGAGGATTGGTGGGTGGCTGAGCCGGATCTGCCACAACGTTGACGACCTGGGGCAGCCAGAGACTCAATTTGGCGGCCAGTTCAGCCTGACTGAACGGTTTTTGCAGATAGTCATTCATGCCGGCATCCTGGCACTGTTGGCGGCTTTGGCGCAACACATGGGCGGTCAGGGCAATAACGGTCGAGGGTTGTCGCCCGGTCTCTTTTTCCCATTGGCGCAACTGCCTGGTGGCCTCGAAACCATCCATGACGGGCATTTCACAATCCATGAAGATGGCGGCGAAGGGAGGGTTGGCATCGCGCACGAGGGCCAGTGCCTCCCGGCCATGGGCGGCAATCGCCACCTGGCAGCCAAACAACTCCAGGGTGGCCACCGCCACTTCCTGATTGATCAGATTGTCCTCTACCAGCAGAACCCGGCCTGCAAAACGCACATTGTCGGGTGTTGCGGTGCGCTGGACTGCCTGCCAGCTGGCTGTCATTTGCTGGTCGCCGGGCTGCTGCTTGCCAAACCGGGCTGTAAACCAGAAAGTCGATCCCTGGTCGGGAACGCTCTCGACGCGCAGCTCCCCGTCCATCATGAGAACCAGGCGCCGGGTGATGGCCAGGCCCAGTCCGGTGCCACCGAACCGGCGTGAAATCGAAGGTTCCTCCTGGGTAAAGGCCTCGAACATGTGCTGCTGGTATTCAGGAGAGATGCCCTTGCCGGTATCGACCACATCGAAACGCAGGAGAACATCCGCTTCCCGCTCCTCCCGGGTACTGACGGTCAGACCAATGCTGCCCTTGGTGGTGAATTTAAGGGCGTTGCCCACCAGGTTGAACAGAATCTGGTTGAGCCGGAAGGGATCGCCGACAAGATGAAGAGGCACTCCTTTGGCCAGCTGAAAGTGAAAGGCCAGGCCTTTGCGCCGTGCCTGATCGGCAAACATGTCGTGGATATCTTCGACGAATTCACCCAGATCGAAGCGCATCAGGTCCAGATCCAACTGGTTGGCCTGTATTTTGGAAAACTCCAGAATATCGTTGATGATGCGCAGCAATGTGCGTCCGGAACGATGGATGATATCGACGTAATGGCGTTGCTGTTCCGTGAGGGGGGTTTTCAGGACCAGATCGGCCATGCCCAATACTCCGTTCATGGGGGTACGAATTTCATGGCTCATGGTTGCCAGAAAGTTGGTTTTGGCCTGGTTGGCTGCCTCGGCGAGATTTTTGGCCTGTTCCAGCTTTTCTTCGGTAAGACGGCGCTGGGTGGCATCGCGGAACAGTACCAGCAGATAGCTTTGCAGGTCCACCACCACCCTGGAGACGGTGATGTCGGTGAAAACGGTTTCGCCATTCCGGTGACGCAAGGAGATGTTGCTGCTGGCGGTCTTTGTCTTGTCCTTCTCCTCGTTGAAATCGTCGAGAACCCGGGTCAGGGTGTCGTTTTGGCAGACCGCGTCGACACGCATGAGGGACAATTCGTGTTGTTCGTACCCCACCATGTCGCGAAAACGCATATTGGACATGAAGATGAGTTTGCAATGAGGCTCCAGGAGGAGGATACCGTCGCTGGCCTGCTCGAAGATGCTGGAAAAGGTTCTTTGACTCTCAAAGATCTGCTGGGTAACCCTTTCGACGATCAGGGTGAAGATCACGCCGCCCGAGACCAGAAACAGGAGGGTCATTGTAGCCGTCTTGCCGGCCACGTCGAAAAAGGGGGCGCGAATTTCCGACTGATCGATCTTGATCACCATGCCGATGTCCAGCGGGGCGATGTATTCGTAGGCGGCCAACACCTCGATGCCCCGATAGTCGGGACCGATGATGGTTCCGGATTTTTTTTCCAGGGCATTGCGCATGGGTGTCGCATGGTGGATTGCGTTCCAGGGAACAAGATTTTGCACGGGAGCATGGGCATGACGTTGCTGGAAAAGATATTCAATCTGATCCCCCTTGCGGCGGGCAAAGACAATCTCCCCCGAACGTCCGAGTCTGTCATGCCAGTTCAGGTAGGTGCGGGTCAGCATGTCGAGCAGCTGCTTCGCGTCCTCTTCCGGCGCATAGATCGGGTTGCTCTTCAAGGATCGAAACAGGGTATCGATGAAACGGACCTGGCTCTTGGCCATGGCGCTGAGGCGCACGGTTTCCGTTTCCTGGATACGTTCGTAGAGCATGTACAGGTTGGTCCCCAGACTGGCGAAAACCACCAGGACCATGATGCTCAGCAACAGGAGAAGACGCGACTGGCCGCTGATGAAGCGAATCATTCAACTCTCTTTCGTGCGAACAATACATCAGTCGGATGATAGACTTTGTTTTATAGAGTACTTTTACGGGTGTGATCCAGCTGGTACATGGGCAATCGGTGCAATTTTTTCTGTTTCGATCGGGTGGGACTCTTTTGGGGCTGGTTCGTGGGACTCTTTTGGGGCTGGTTCGGCGGCGCGGGAGGTTTCCGCTGTCGTTCCTTCGGCGTGGCCTGTCGCACGAGAGGCGGGTTTTTCGCCGGGAGAGAGCAACAGGGGTGAAGTCTGGCCTAGAACCCGGCTTTGGGATTCCGCCTGCAGGTTGTCCTGAACGCGGTCATCGATCAGCAGGCGTGCCTTGTTGAACAGATCCGCCCGGCTTGGCGGTGGTTCGACGACCTTTTTCGGAGCGAGCAGGAAATAGGCCCCCAAGGCCGCCACAGCCACTCCGGCTCCGATCAGGGGCAGGAGGAGCTTGTTTCCCTTGGGAGGGGCCTCCGCTCCCTTGTCGCCGGGAGCCGGGGCCTCCTTGTCCGCAGGGCCTGTCCTGGTTCTGGTATCATCATCATCTCTGGCCATGGCATCATCTCCTGGTATACTGATCGGTCGCAGAGGATCATGACCATTTTGCTGATGAAAATCAATTGAAATGGTTTAAGCGGGCTTGAATGATCTCTGGTGACACGTCGATCAATCTCTTCCTCTTGTCAAGTGAGCCATAGCCATGTCCGTGACTCTGTATCACAATCCCCAGTGCAGTAAGTGTCGTGAGGTTCTGGCCCTGTTGCGTTCGCGCGGGGTGGAACCCAGGCTTGTCGAGTATTTGAAAACGCCTCCGGATCGGCAAACCCTGACAGCCATCCTGGCCCTGCTGGGTATGGAACCTCGGGAGTTGATGCGTACCAAAGAGGCAGCCTACAAGGAGAACAATCTGCACGATCCGGATTTGACCCGCGAGGCATTGATCGACGCCATGGTCAGCCATCCCAGGCTGATCGAGCGACCCATCGCCATGACCGACAAAAAGGCCGTGGTGGGCAGACCGCCGGAAAAAGTCCTTGAGCTGTTGTAGATATCCTGCAAACATTCGCGGGTGGAGGGGGTCTCCCTTCACCCTCCGATCGTGGGAGCCGCTGTGCGACTTTCATGGCCGGTGATGCAAAGGGCGGGTGTCGCGAGGGCCGGATGGTGGCAACGTTGCGGGAGAGTGGTGTGAAACGTCTTGTCTGGCTGGGAGTGTTGGGGTTCTTGTCGGCGTGTGGGCCTTTGGATTTTTCTCCATTGGGGAGCGGAACACCTGGCCCTGTCGGCGCGGTTGAGTGGGTCAGTCGCGATTGGCCTACAGGTGGACACTATGAAGGAGAACTCCTGAATGGCAAACGCCACGGCAAGGGGAGTTTCACCTGGCCGGACGGGGCAAGCTATACCGGCGAGTATCGCCATGACGAACGAACCGGCTACGGCATCTTCTCCTGGCCCAACGGTTCGCGTTATGAGGGGCAGTTTGTGGCCGGCAAGCGCCATGGCAAGGGGAGTTTCATCTGGCCGGATGGTGCACGCTACGCTGGAGAGTACCAAAACGGTCAGCGCCATGGACAGGGGACTTTCTACTCGGCAGACAAGTCGGTCGTCGTCTGCCAGTCTGTGCCGCAGGAGGAGTCCCAGGAGTGGATGGATGGGCGCTTCATGGGGGGGACAGCCGTCGCGGCCTCTTCCCTGGCGTCGCCTGCGCCTGTGGTCACGCCGGCAGCTTTGCCGCCGCCATCCTCCGTCGTCGCGGGGCGCTCTTCTTCCCCGACCACCACCACCCGCGAGGCAGAGAGACATTCCGCCCGTCTTGACGTACCGACGGCGCGCTCGTCCGCGTCGCTACCCCTTCCTGCCGTGTCGTCGCCTGCCGCGTTGTCGCCTGCCGCGTCGTCGTCGCCTCCTGCCGCTGCATCGCCAGCCAGCTTCTCCACGCCGCCCGATTTTGATGCCAGACCGGCAGCGTCTGCCGTTTCCGGAGCAGCCAGGGAACGTGCGCAATCCGCCTCGTCGCGCTCTGCAGGCACCCTCGATGACAGCACAACCAGGGTCTCCGCCCCCCCTCCGCCGACCGGCAATGTATGGCGGGAGTCACGCACGGGGATGACCTTCGTCCGTGTTCCGGGTGGATGCTTCAGGATGGGCAGCGCACGAGGTGGCCCCGATGAGCGGTCGCTGCGCTCGGTGTGTGTGGACAGCTTTTGGCTCGGACGCTACGAAGTGACGCGGGAGGAGTGGGAAAAAATCATGGGTTCCCCTCTCCAGGAGGGCCCCCGGCCCGTGGTGGAGCGGCAGGAACCTCGTCGTGATCCCCGGGAGCCCGTCGAAAGCGTCTCCTGGAACGATATCCAGAACTACATGGCCAGGTTCACCCAGGTCAGCGGTGCCCGTTTCCGCCTCCCCACCGAGGCGGAGTGGGAGTATGCCTGCCGCAGCGGTGGTCGGGATCAGCTCTATTGTGGTGATGACAAACCAGAGGCGGTGGCCTGGTTTGAAGGCAACAGTCAAGGGACACTCCACCCGGTCGGGGGCAAGGAACCCAATGGCCTGGGTCTGTACGATATGAGCGGCAATCTCTGGGAGTGGGTGGCAGACTGGTACGAACCGGAGTACACCAGCCCCGATCAAAGCCGCAACCCCGCCGGACCGCTTCAGGGTGACGGGAAGGTGCTGCGTGGCGGGGCATGGTTGAGCGGTGCCCAGTACATTCGTGCCACGCAGCGTTACCGTTTTCCTCCGGACCGGCGGTACAATCTTCTCGGCTTTCGTCTGGTTTATACGCCTTGAGGTGAGGCAGGCATGCGTGTCATCACCCTGTCGGACAAGAGATCCCTGCTGGCATCCCTGCAACGTCTCGCCTTTTTTCAAAAGTGGGAGAGTGACGAGCTGGAGCGGATTCTCGACGATCCCGGGGTGCGGGTACAGGCCTACCGCATGGGCGAGTTTTTCATTCGCCAGGAGGGTCGTGATGCCAGCCTTTACGTGATGCTGCTCGGGCGGGCCAGCGTGGTGAGGACGGGGAGTTCCATCCCCCTGGCGGAGCTGTCGGTTGGGCAATTTTTTGGCGAGGTCTCTTTTCTGACTGCCGAGCCACGGGGCACCAATGTCATTGTCCATGGATCCAGCCCCGTTGATTCGGACTCCATCGAGGGGCATCTCAGCGAGGCCCTGGGGATCAGGCAATCCGATCAGAGCATGGCCGAATCGACGGTGGTCCTGCGCCTGGAACCCGGTGTCATGGAACGATTGCAAGCCGCGACCCGGCTGACCCTCCTGGAGCATTTCATCGCCACTCTTGTCCAGCGACTGGATGTCATGAACGAGCGTATCGTCCAGTTGACCGGGCAAGCCCCCATGCTCTCCATCGATGTCGAACTCTCCAATCTGTTCGGTGAGGCGGATGCGCTGCCTTCCCCTGGTGGCGAAGCCCCCCCCTTCACCGGGCAAGAGCGCGAAGCGCTGACTCTTCGCTTCCTGAAGCAGCTTTTTCAATGCCAGAAGGAGATGAATGACCTCCTGCTCCAGATGGAAGGGGTGTCCGAGAATCCATGAAATTTTCGTAACTGTTCAGCACCCCCTCAAGAAAAGCCTGGACATGAAAGCCTTTGTCAGGGCTTCGCC
>JADGCJ010000035.1:16713-28325 GCA_015229045.1 Magnetococcales bacterium | reverse complement strand
AAACAAGAAAAACGACGTGTCCCAAAGTAAACGCAGTTTAAATGCGATTGCCCTGTCTTCAAGCCGAATCTAAACCGAATCCATTTTGAGATGCGTCGTTTTTCATACCAGACCAGGCCCGTTTCTGTTAGAGTTGCGCGGGAGTCGGCGGTGGGTTTGGCGGTGCCTCCCGGTTTCGTTTGAGGAGTATCGGCTTCCCGCCTTGAAACCTCCCCCGTTATTTTCCGTCACTTTGGCAATCGGCCCGAAACCATGATCGACATTGACCTGCACGACGAAACTTTCCGTAATATCAGGCTCTTTCAGGGCGTCAGTCCAGAATCGGTCGAACACATATTGAAGACCTGCTCCATCCGGCTCCTGCAACGCGAAGAGGTATTGTTCACCCCCGGCCAAACCAATACCAACGTCTACCTCCTTCTTTCCGGTACCCTGCGCATTCATCTGGAAAATCTGGGAACCCCCGCCCTGACAATCATCCAGCCCGGCGAGTGCGTCGGCGAAATGTCGATCATCGACAATGAAATCGCCTCCGCTTTCGTGGTGGCCACCGAAGAGAGCAAACTCCTCGCCGTTCATCAGGATGCCCTGTGGCAACTGGTCAATATTTCACATCAGGTGGCACGCAATCTGCTCCTGATCCTCTCGCGGCGCATGCGCTTCACCAACGAAGTGATCGTGGAAAACAGCAAGCGGCAAGCCCTCCTGGAGCACTACGCCCGGGTCGATCCCCTCACCGGGTTGTACAACAGACGCTGGATGGATGAGTCCCTCACCCGCCAGATTCAGCGTTGCCAGCGCGACGGCAAACCCCTCTCCCTGATCATGATGGACGTCGATAAATTCAAGAATTTCAACGATACCCATGGCCATCTTGCCGGTGATTTCGCCCTGATCACCCTGGCCCAGACCATGTCCGACATGTTGCGCCCGGGCGACTTTGCTGCCCGGTATGGCGGAGAGGAGTTTATCGTCGTTCTTCCGGACACGGGTACCATGGATGGTTTCACCATTGCCGAACGGCTGCGTGCCTCTATCGCCGAGACCGATATTTTGACCGGCGATGGTTCCACCCTTCCCCCCGTGACCATTTCCGCCGGCATTGCGACAACACCACCAGCCACCTCTGCCGAAGAGCTGATCATCCTGGCCGACAAGGCCCTTTATGAAGCAAAAGATGCCGGACGCAACCGGGTGTTTCCCGTCCCATGAAGAGCCTCTCCACAGAGGCATGTGTCGCATTGGCACAGAAAATCGGCTCCCCTGTCCGGGTGGCATCCCTGTTCCTGCTCGTGTTGGCTTGCCCCGAGTTGGGCATGTCTCAATCCGGTGTGCCTTCGTCCATCACAGGAACGGCGAAAGTCGCCGATGGCGATACCCTGACAGTGAATGGCCGAAAAATTCGTCTGCATGGCGTGGATGCCTGGGAACTCAGGCAATCCTGCCCGGACGGGTCCGGCAAGCCCTTTCCGTGTGGAAAGCTGGCAACCGCCTTTCTGAAAGACAAGATCAAAAACAAGCAGATAGAGTGCAAACCTCAGGTTCGTGATCGCTATGAGCGTCTGGTCGGCCGCTGTTCGCTGGATGGTCAGGATCTGGGTGCCATGCTGGTGGAGCATGGGTGGGCCGTCGCCTACGTCCACTACTCAACCTCTTATCTCCCATTGGAACAACAAGCCAAAAACCAGCGTTTGGGCGGTTGGCGGGGGCTTCCCCTTCATGAACCCACCCCCCCAAAGACATGGCGCATGACCAACAAGCACACCTACCGCCCCAGGTCAGATCACCAGCGATAGAGGCCCCATCATGAAACCGCCCTCCTCACCTTGTTTGTTGTCTTCTTGTCGCCCTGCGCATCTTCTTCCGGTTCTCCTGGGGTTGACTTTTGTCTGGTCAACCCCCCTCCAGGCGGACATCTTTGAATGTGTCAACCGCGCCTCTGGTGACCGGGTCTGGCGCAATCGTCCCTGCGACCCCAATGAAAACAGGGCCTATCAACAGGTGACCACCCCCACTCCTGCCAAGGAAAAACCCTCAAGCAACACCTCGACCACAACCACATCCCCTGGAACCGCGCCCGGAACCACCCAGGCACCCGATCAACAGGCAACCGCGGCCCCCTCCCCGGTACAACAGTCCGGCGTCAACAAACCCGAGGCTAATCAGTCGGCATCAGGCCCCTCCGATCCCAATAAACCCCCTCCGGACAACAAGGCGGGGACCGCAGCTCCCTCCCCTGCCGATCCGTCCTCTTCTTCATCCCCGCCCGCCGGCACCCTTGCCGATGTCGATCACATCCTCATGGTCGCCGCACGCAGGAAAGAGAGCACCGATGGCCTCATCCTCATGAAGTTTCAATACCGGAATGCCAAAGCCAATCGGGAAATTCAATGGGAGTCAAAACCCAAGAAAATCCTGGCCTCCTGTTCCCTCATTCTGGATCAGGAGTCCTCCCGGGACGACCCCTCCGAGAAAGGAAAAGTCCTGCATCAGGGATCCGGACTGCTCGGCTCCTGGCAAGACTCTTTCACGCTCCACATCCCCGCCGACTACCTGTCAAGAACCGAGGAGAGTGCCTTTGGCCGCGTTGAGTGCGACTTTGAGCTGCCCAAGGGCAAGCGCCTGCACACCAGGACTGTTCCTGTCAACAAGATTCCCTTGACCAACAAAAAATAGCGTCAAACATGCGCAACAGGAGGGGACTGCGACAACGGTCATGACCACGACGCCTCAGCCGGTTGATTCAGGTATCGCGACTGCCGCCTTGCTGGTTACCCTGCGCGAAGCCCTGACGCGAACGCCCCACGCCCGGGGCGATCACACTGATCTGTGCCGTCACCACCATGCCGGTCTCCCACCCCGTGAACTCGAGCAGTGTCGCTGTCATGTCGCCTGGGTCACCCGCGCCCTGACAACGCCCGCGCCACGCGCCGAGGCCATCCTGGAGACGATACGCGCCGCCCGGGACACCTGCCAAGTGCTGACAGGGCCGTCATCCCCGGAAGCAGCCGCCCAAGCCCTGGCCCGGTTGCAGAAGGCTCTGTCGCGACTGGATGACAGCGGAGAGGGCATCCCTGGAAGTCTCTGATGACAGACACCCCGATCGATTGATTGAGAGCCGGTCGTTCAGGAAAAGGGAGTGGGATGGTCTGCCATGTACCCCCCCTGCCAGGGAGAAGACGCCCCGGCAGGGAGAGCAACAGAGTACCGATCCTTAAAGACCACACATGCCGCCGCCACAACCACTCGAGGGACATCCCCCCGGAGGAGGCATGGGGGCATGGCTCTCCTGACCCATCTTGGTGGAACCCAGAATACCCCCGGTGGAGAGGAGTTTGCGCAATCTCTCCTGTCCGCAACCAGGACACCGGGTGGCCACGGGGCCTGCCATGGGGTGGTCGATCTCAAACCGCCCGTTGCAGGCGTCGCATTTATAGTCGTAGAGGGGCATGGTTCATCTCTCCTCGATGGCGTGGGGCCAAAATGGTTATGCCTTGACGCTCCGATCGACACGCACGGTAAAAGGCACAATCACGTCGGGATGCAGACGGATGCGGCCCGCATGCTCGCCCAGGGTGCGAATCGGGCTGCCGAGTTCGATCAGGCTGCGAGAGACTTCAATCCCCTTTTCCTTGAGGAAAGAGGCTATATCGGCATTGGTGACCGAACCGAAAAGCTTGTCGGCTGCCCCGGCCGGGCGCTCCAGGACAAACTGGACGTCGGCAATATGCAGGGCCACCTCTTCGGCTTTGGCCTTGACCTCTTTTTGGCGCACCTCGAAGGCGGCGCGCTCGGCCTCGAAATGGGCAATATTGTCCCGCGTCGCCGGCAGGGCCTTGCCGCTCGGAATCAAAAAATTGCGCCCGTAGCCATTTTTGACTTTGACAACGTCGCCCAGGTTGCCAAACCGGCTGATCTTTTCCAGAAGAATGACTTCCATGAACCTTCACTCTCCGGAGGAGTTTTTCCCCTCCGTCCCATGCAGATATCGATTGCGGAAATCGAACCAGTTATCCAGGAGGCCGATCACCGTCACCGCAAGAATCACCTGTGTCCAGAGCAGAAGGAAAGTGTAATAGATCCCCTGCAACCAGGAGGACACGCCCAATTTTCGCATACTCCACTGGACCACGGCCAGCCCCTGAAACAGGGACGGCAGGGCCAGGAACAACCCGAGATTCAAACCCATAAAGCGCCAGTTGCCCGTGGCATACAGGGCAAGCATGGCGCTGCCAATCAGCGGCCAAACCAGAAAAAACGGTGCCCGAAAGGTGAGCAGATCCTCCGGGACCATCTGGAATGTATCGCGATTTTTCATCAGCAGGCGCCGAACCAACAACAGGTTGCCGCTCAAGACCAGGAACCACCCCCCCAAGCCCACAACCGGAAAAATACGTGCCATGAGCGTGACCATTTGCTGCAACTCTTCCTTGAAGAGCGCCACGTTGCGCAGGCTGACTCCCTCGTTTTTGGCGAGCGCAGCCACGAAGAGCTCCCGGGTAGGCGCGATGCGCTGTTCCAGGGAGCGCTCCAGGGCAGAGACCATGTCGATGCCCATCATGGCCACGGCGACCATGCCCAGGAACAGCAAGGCGGCGGTGACGATGTAGCCAAAAGAGAGGCACTGGCTGACCTTCCACCCACCCAGCAGCAGCCGCGCCAACAAAAGCGGAACACCGCAAAGAAACAAAAAGGTGATCAGCGAACCCAAAAGATTGCCGGTCACCACGATGGCCAGGAGCAACGGTACCATACCGGCGACCAATCCGACCCGCTCCCCCTGACGCAAAGCGATCAAGAGCAGGGGGAGCGGCACCAAGAGCTGCAGGGGTGCCAACAGAGGCAGAAACATGGGGAGCAGCCAACAAAGGGCGGCCAGCAACCCGGATCCACCTGACGTTGTCAAGAACCTGTTCATTCACCTGGATGAACTCTTCTGAGCGGCACCCGTCCCACGTTCAGACCAGGAACGGCAGCAGGGCGAGATTGCGTGCCCGTTTGATGGCCTTGGCCAAGGCACGCTGGTGGGGAGCACAGACACCCGTGATGCGGCTGGGAACCATTTTGCCCCGCTCGGTGATGAAGCGCAACAACAGTTTGGGGTCTTTGTAGTCGATGTGCACGGTTTTGTCGGCACAGAACAGACACACCTTGCGGCGGCGGAAAAAGGGACGCCGAAAGCGCCCCCCTTCCCCGCCCGCTCCAGGGGCACCACCGGCGCCATTGCCGGCGCCGAAACCGGGCGCGCCACCACCACCCGGACGTGTGGAGCGCGGACGACGACCGGGGGAGGAACCAAACCCTCCCTCATGGGAACTGCCTTGAAAATCACTCATGAATCTTTCCTTTTTCGCTTGAGTCTACAGCGGGATCCCGGACCCCGGAATCATCGGTCGGGGCGATGGACTCGATGCCTTGGGCAACGAGCTCAGTGCGTCCCCAGCGAACCTTTCCTGCACGAATCCAGCGGCGCTGATTCAACCGGCCCGTCACCCGCAGGCTGGCCCCCGGGTGCAGATTCCGGCACGTCTCGGCCAGAGATCCGACAGCCAACACCACGATGCGCAGCTCGTATCGCTCCAGCGGCTGGATATCCATCGCCACGGAGCGATGCTCCAGTTCCAAGGTAGCCGTGGATCGCCCAGTCGGGGAGTGCCGCATCGCGACGGGTTCCAGAAGGACCCCTTCCAGAACGGTCCGGTTCTCCGGGACAACCGGGTTGGGCATGCCCGACCCTACCGTTCCTCATTGTGAACGGGGTTGTCGTGCATGCCGACCTCGTCATCCTCGTCCAGGCCGTCGTGGTCAAGATCGAGGTCGGAAGGGATGCCATCGGGATCCAGACCATCCCGACCTTCGCGGCGCGGCTCTTCGTTGCCGACTGCCGCCAGAGGCGACGCCGCCATTTGGGGCTGGGAAACACGCACATTTTGAAATTTCAGGACGTCTTCATCGATTTTCAGGCGGGACTCAAGCTCGGCGACGAGCTGCCCCCCCCCTTCCAGGACGTGAAAAACGTAGAAACCCTTGGCGTTTTTCTTGATCGGATAGGCGAGCTGCCGCCGTCCCCACAGCTCTGTCTTGAGGATCGTGCCCCCTTGGTTGGCGATGATCTCGCCAACCCGTTTATTGACCTGTTCCACCTGTTCCGTGGCCAAGTCCGGGCGCAAGATGTAAATAGACTCGTAAAAAGACACTGGCACCTCCTTTCGGCTGTCGTCAAAGCCCCGGGGGAACTCTTCCATGTACCGGAGCAAGGAGTCACACTGCACATGAAAAAGGAGCATGATGACCGATCCGCAACAAAATTTCCAGGAGATATCCCACTCCTCCCCATGAATCCTGTACCGCAGCTGGAGGGTGTGCGTTTTTTTTTCACCACCCGGCAACATGGGGTGAGCCAGGGAGGGTATGCCAGCTTGAATCTGGCCGATCACGTTGGCGACGACATCGAATTGGTCCGGCAAAACCGCCAGCGTCTCATGAATTTTTTGCAGATGCCCATCGAGCATTTATGTCTGGTGCGTCAAGTGCATGGCATCCAGGTTCATCTTCAGGGAGAGAGTCCGCCTCTCCCACCGCCGGAGGGGGATGCCCTGGTGACCGATCAACCAGGCCGGGTCTTGGGAATCCTGACCGCCGATTGCGCCCCGGTCCTGCTGGCAGATCCGGTGGCGCGGGTGATCGGTGCGGCCCATGCCGGTTGGCGCGGGGCGATTGCCGGTGTGGTTCCGTCCACCTTGGAGGCCATGGCCTCACTCGGTGCCAAACGCGAGCGGCTGGTGGCGGTGACAGGTCCCTGCATCGGTCCTGCGGCATTTGTCGTCGGCCCGGATGTCTGGGAACGGTTTTTGCAGGTCTCGGCTGGCTACCGGGACCATTTCGCCGCAGCCTCGGAAACAGGGCGGTTTTTGTTGGACCTGCCAGGCTTCTTGAAACGTCAACTGCTTGACAACGGGCTTGTTCCAGACCGGATCCATCATGCACATCTTTGCACATTCAGCCAGGAGAGGCTTTTTTTCAGTCACCGGCGATCCTCTCGGCGCGGAGAGGGACCTTGCGGTCGGCAAATGGCGGGAATCTTCCTGGCGTGATCACCGTCTTGGAGTCCATTTCTTCTGGATCTCTTGCCTGTTTTGGATGCTTCTGGTCAACATGTCGCTGGCCTGGAGCCGCTCTCCCCCCAACATGGATCGCATGATCGAGGATGTGGCCTACGGGCAGGGGTTGGATCCGGTCCTGTTGCGGGCCGTGGTGGCGGTGGAGTCGGATTTCAACCCCCGTTCGGTCTCCTCCAAGGGGGCGCTGGGTCTGATGCAACTGATGCCCGGCACAGCGCATGACATGGGACTGGCCAACCCCTTCAATCCTGAACAAAATCTTCGTGCCGGCGCCCGATATCTCAAGTTGATGCTGGAGCGCTTTCCCACGCTGCCTATGGCCCTGGCCGCCTATAACGCCGGGCCCAGCGCCGTGGAAAACTTTGGCGGCATCCCCCCCTACCCGGAAACTCGACACTACATTCGCAAGGTTCTTGAGATCTATTGGCGAAACGCCCACACCCTGCCGCAGGAAGGCAAGTCCTATGCCCGCGGGTCCGATCGACCGCCCCTCTCCGCCTTGACCATGAGAAGAGAGCGGAACCGCATGGTCATCACCGATGGCATCCCTCTGCGGCCCTACGGAGCTGCAACAGGTTCCAAGATTGTCATCCGCAGATCCTCTCCCGACCAGGATGAACGCCCCGCCATGCAATTGGCGCGGGCCGAGGATGACTCCATCCTGCGCCGCGATGATATCGGCCTGATCTCTTCAGGGGTCTACATCAATCAGCGCCTGGATTACGACATTCCCGTCATCCGTCTGGAGCGGTTCCGTCGCTGACCGACGATGCTCGATCAGCGGCCCTTGAAGCATTGCCTGGACCGATCCCTTCCCTCTTCGGGTATCGCCCGGACCGATCCCTTCCTGCACATGACCACCGCACGAGATACGACGCAAGCCGACGGCTTTGCCATCAAATTTATTGATTGGTTCAGGATCCGCATGATGTGGTAAAGATGTTGCACAATCATGTCGAATACCATGACGTGTCTGTCAAACATCGCTCCCTTCCTCCCGGGCCTCCGTCCCGGTCTTTGCAGACGTTGAAATGACGTACCCCGGAATGGATTTGGTTGAGAAAATGGCCGTGTCAACCTCATAACTGCGACCTGGAACCCACATGAACGACATCGGAATCCAGACATCCTCCGCCATCAGCCTGTTCGGTGACACCCTGCATCTGGCCCCTGAGGGGGGAGAGCTCTACCTGCCCGACGCCTCGTTTTTGCTCTCTGGAGAGTACTCCCGCTCCGGATCCAACCTGGTCATCGAAAACCCCTCCGGGGCACGGGTCGTCATCGACGATTATTTCACCGGCACCCATCACCCCCTCCTCAAGATTGCCAACGAAGCCACGGTGACTCCGGAGACTGTGCAGGCACTGCTGCTCAATCCGGACGAACCCTTCATGGTGGCCGGCCCTGCCTTTTGGCCGGGTGGCACGGCGGAATCGCCAATTATCGGTCGTGTGGACCGGATTGTCGGGCGGGTCTTCGCCCGGGACCGCAATGGCGAATCGCGGCTGCTGCAAAAGGGGGATCCCGTCCGCCTGGGCGATGTCGTCAAGACCGGCACGGACAGCCTGCTGAAACTGCTGCTCAATGACGACACCGTATTTCAGATCGGCGAAGATGGCCGAGGCATTCTCACCCAATACATTTTCGACCCCGCCACCTCCACGGGCAAATTTGGCGCCACGGTGTTGCAGGGCATTTTTCGTTATGTCAGCGGCAAGCTGGCCCACCTCAGCAAATCGGGCCAGCACTCGGTCATCAAAACTCCGGTGGCGACCATCGGCATTCGCGGATCCGCCCTGGATGGTGAAGTCACCCCTTCCGGCGAGACCACAGTTGTCCATACCTCGGGAGTCCTCTCCATCGGTGATGCCCAGGGCCAGGGAGCCGTCACCCTGACCACCCCGGGAACCGCCACCGCTGTCTCGTTCACGGGTGGCCCCCCCAAACCTGCCTTCAAGGCCCCGGAAGCCTTCGTCGCCCGAATGCAATCCCAGCTCTCCACCCAGGTGTTCGAACACAAGGAACAGATCGAACATAAAAAGATTGAAGAAAAGATCGAACAACAGCATCAGGTGGAACAAAAACAGTCCCAAACCGAGAAAAAGCCGGACGCCGACAAGAAGGGTGATGCCGCCAACAAATCCGATGCCGCCAAAGACGAAGCCCACAAGGATGGCAAGTCGGATGCCGCCAAGGATGAAACCCACAAGGACGAGGCCCACAAGGACGACAAGCAGGCCAAGCCTGACGAAACAAAAGGCGGACCGGACTTTGGCGATCAGCACGCTCCCGATGCGAAGGCCGGAGGGGTGGAGGGAGCCAAAGAAGGCGGACCGGATTTCGGTACGGGTGCCGTGGACAAGTCGGCCGGAGTCGGCGGTGGACCCGATTTCGGCAGCGCAGCGCCCAGGGAGCAGATGGGTTCAAGCAACGCCAAACCTGATTCCGGGGCAAACAGCCCCTCCGGCGGACCGGATTTTGGTGTCGGGAGTATCCCCAGCACCCCTGCCGCTCCACCACCAAGCCCTGGTACCAGCGGTTCATCCCTCGTCATGAACTTCTCGAGTCCACAAGGCTCCTCGCTCTACACCCCGAGCGTACCCGGTGTATCACCTGGTTCAACGGGGTCGCCGTCGCTCGGTTTTGCAAACAACTACTCGCCTGCCACTCCTGTCTATCAACCTTTCGTTCAGGTGCAACCGATTCAGCAACCGATTCAGCAGCCGATTCAACGACCGACCCAGCAGCCCACTCAACAGCCCACTCAACAGCCCACTCAACAGCCCATTCAACAGCCCATTCAACAGCCGACCCAGACGGGAACCTTTCACGACAGTGTGGTCGGCGGCCTCAGCTATCGGACGGAGAGCCAAAGCGGCATAACCGACGCCGGTGGCCGTTTTGCCTATCTTCCCAACGAAACCGTCAAATTTTATCTCGGCAGCCTCTTTTTGGGGCAATCCGCCGCCAGCTCGACGATGACGCCGCTCAATATCGGCGGATCGCCAGGTTCGGCCAGAATCGCCAATATTCTGCAAATTCTGCAAATGGCCGACGCCGATCATAACGCGGACAATGGCATCCAGATTTCCAGTGACGCCATCAACGTCCTCTCCGGAATGAACCTGAACCTGGATGCGCGTCTCTCCGCATCGGACTTCGCTCCCCTGACATCCCTGCCCGGCGTGACCTACGTCTCGCAGTTGCAGGCCTGGCAGCACTTCGCTCAAACACTGAGTGAACTGAACGGCCCCAGTAGTGCCAGTTTTTCGGCGGTCACCCTCTCCAAAAACACGCTCGCCAGCAACGCCACGGGCGGTACCGTCGTCGGCATCCTCTCTTCGACAGCAACCACCGGAGCCACTCCGACCATCCAGATCGTTGGCGGCCCGGATGGCGACATGTTTGACATCAACAACGGTACGTTGCTTCTCAAGGCGGGTGCAGTGTTGGACTTCGCCGACAATCCCTCCCTGGAAATCGAACTGATGACCTCGGATGCCAATGGTGTCGTTCCCCTGCGCCTGGACTCGGTGACCATTACCCTCCTCAGCCCTGACCGCGCCCCGACCCTTTCGGGCCATGCGCTCATTCCTGCCAACGCGAGCGACCCGTCCGACTCGACCAGCGGCACCATCGGCGACCTCTTTGCCTCCCTTTACCGGGAAAACAACACCGGCGGTCACATGGCCGGTGTGGCCATTGTGGGCAACCAGGCCACGGCCAATCAGGGAGTGTGGCAGTTTTCTGTCGATGACGGCACCACCTGGACCAACATTGGACAAGCCGACGACGGCCCCCACGCCGTGGCCCTTTCTGCAACCACCCAGGTGCGTTTTGTACCAGGGACCGATCTGACCGGCTCCGCGCCAAAACTCGACGTCAGGGCCCTGGATGACAAATATGCCGGGGATTGGTCATCCACAGACGCCATCGTCTACATGGATACGACGGATGCGGGTGGCTCCACCCCGATCAGCGACACCACAAGCACCCTGGGCCTGGAGGTCTCCTTCTACGCGGGTGTCGCTCACCTGGACGGCAGCATTTCCGGCACCATAGCCAACCTGGGGGCCAATATCGATGGCCTGGTAAGCGGGTCGGTCGAGCTGATCGTGACCGATACGGCCAGCATCGACCAGCTGGCCACGCTTGATGCCATGACCACCGGCGCCATCACCGTGACCACTCTCGCCGATACGGCAGCCAATCTGGCGGCGGACGCGGCCACCAACTCCGGCAGGGGAACCTATCTGGCCGGAGACCAGGATGTCGTCATCACCGATGCAGCCACCATCGCCCAACTGGTCACCATCAATGCCGCCAAAGGGTCAGGTGCCTTGACCAATGCCGTCGGCGTCGAAGACACGGCCGCCAATCTGGACGCCGATGCCCAGACCCACGCAGGCGCGGGAACCTTCATCACAGACCATGATGTCGTCATCATCGGTACGGCAACCATCGCCCAGTTGACCAACATCGATGCCGCCA
>JADGCJ010000035.1:0-16614 GCA_015229045.1 Magnetococcales bacterium | reverse complement strand
ACCATCGCCCAGTTGACCAACATCGATGCCGCCAATGGATCAGGCACCCTGACCTATACCAGCGTCAGCGATACGGCAGACAACCTCGACGCCGATGCCCAGACCCACGCAGGTGCGGGAACCTTCGTCACAGACCATGATGTCGTCATCACCGATGCAGCCACCATCGCCCAGTTGACGAACATCGATGCCGCCAATGGATCAGGCAGCCTGACCTACGCCAGCATCAGCGATACGGCAGACAACCTGGAGGCCAATGCAGGTGGGTATGTCCACGCTGCGGTCGACATCACGGTGACCGATACAACATCCATGGCCCAACTGGTCATACTGGACACCATGACCACCGGGAACATGACCCCGACCAGCATTGCCGATACCCTGGCCAACCTGACCGACAATGTCGGCGGCCATGTCAGTGGTGCGGTCGATGTCACGGTGACCGATACGACAACCCTGGAGCAGTTGGCCTCCCTGGGTACCATGACCACCGGGAGCATCACCGCTACCACCATAGCCGATCTGGCAACCAACCTGGCCCATCATGCAGGTGGTTATCTCGACGGGGCCGTTCACGTCGTGGTGACCGATGCGGCATCCATCGCCCAGTTGGATGCCATTCATGCCCTGACCAGCGGAGCGGTCGACGTGCTGGAGATCGTCGATGGGGCAACCCTCCTGGCCGACAATACAGCCGGGTATGTCAACGGATCAGTCCGTGTCACGGTGACCGACACCCCCTCCCTCGCCCAATTGACCGCCATCGAGGGCTACACCACCGGAACCCTGACCTACGGCGATACCCTGATCCTGGACGCTGACTATACCAACCCCTCCTCCCTCCCCCTGAACATGCTCGACAGGGCTTACACCATCCAGGGGGCTGGTGGCAACACCTTCACCCAGGCTACTGGAACCACCCTGGCCTTGGACGATGACACCTTCGACACCGGCGTGACCCTGAGCAATGAGGGGACCATCCAGATTCAGCGCTCCGCCGGTACGGTAAGCATCAACGGCAGCTTTTTGAACCAGGCCGCATCCCTTCTGTCCATCGGCATGGGCGGAACCAATGTCGATGACGCATCCGCCAGCTTTGCCAGTGACCTGATCAACAACGGCATCATCAAGCTGGATAACGACAGCACCGCCACCCCCCATGGTGCCGCCCTGACCATCGCGAGTGGCACTCTGACCAACAACGGCACCCTGTGGTCCCTGGACACCAACAGCTCAGGAGGAAGCCGCTCCGTGACAGGTAGCGTCACCAATACCGGCCACATCCTCCTGGACCATGACCTGACCATCGATAACACCAACGCCACCCTGGATACATCCTCCGGAACCATCGACCTGTCCTACTCCACCGGGACTGTCGGTCTGACTCCTTCGGACCCGGGGCATACGCTCATCGTCAATTCAGGGACCACCCAATTGGGTTCCGGAACCTCCCTGCTGGGTAACGGCGTTCTCTTGCTGGCTGGATCCAGTGTGGAGTTGACGGGAGATTTCAACGATCAAACCCCGGCCGTCCTGAAAATGTTCGATGGCACGGTGACCGATCCAACCGGCACATCCTCCTTCACTATTGCCGCCGGATCCAAGCTGATCCTCGGCAACGAAACATTTGCCGCCGGTACGACCTTGACCAACAGCGGCACTCTCCAGATCAATCGTCACCCTGGCCAGGTGGCCATCGATGGTTCTTTCAGCAACAACCCCCTGGCCTATCTGATCGTTGGTGGCGGGACCGGAACCGCGCTGGGCGATGCTTCGGTGATCTTCGCCACTGGCTTCATCAATGCCGGCATCGTCAAGCTGGATCATTCCGGCGACACGACCGAAAATGCCAATCTGACGATCACGAGCGGTGTGCTGGAGAACACCGGAACCCTTATGGCGACCGATTCCGTCGGCACTCCGGGTGGCACCCTGACCCTCACCGGCTCGATCACCAACGCTCATCTCATCCAGGCGGATCATGACCTGACCATCGAGAACTCCGGTGCCACTTTTGACACCTCCCAGGGTGTCATCGATACTTCACCCAGTTTTGTCCCCGGGAATAGCATGACCTCCGTGGGGCACACGCTGACGATCAACTCCGGCACCACCCAGTTTGGCACGGGGACCGTGCTTCTGGGATGGGGTTCCGTCGCACTGGCCGGAACTCAGACCCTGGAGCTGACGGGCAACTACAACCACACCACGCCGGTCAACCTGGATTTTCTCCAGGGTACCGTGACGGTCCAGGGCAGCGGCTATGCCTTCACCAATGCTCCCACGTCCATCCTGAATCTGGATGACGATACCTTCGCCGCCGGTTTGACTCTGAGCAACGACGGGGTCATTCACGTTCAACGCGCACCTGGTACGGTGACCATCGATGGTGATTTCCAGAACCATGCCCTGGGTCACCTGGCCGTTGGTGTCGGGGGCACGACAACCAACAATGCGACCGTCACTTTCGCCAACGGTTTCGACAACTCGGGTACCATCTCCCTGGATAATGACAGCGGCGGCAGCGTTGACGCCACCCTGGCCGTGACCAGCGGCATCCTGACCAACAGCGGGACCATCCTCTCGAAAAGCTCCGGTACGGGGGGGGGGCTGCGTACCCTCGCAGGCAGCGTCACCAATACCGGCCACATCTTGGCTGATCATGACCTGACCATCGACAACACCGGCGGTCTCTTCGACACCTCTTCCGGGACCATCGACACCTCTTCCAACGGCGTCAACGCGGCAAGCGGTTTGCCTCAAGGTTATACGCTCACGGTCAATGCGGGCACGACCCGGTTTGGCAGTGGTACGACCGTTATCGGGTCTGGCACAGTCGAATTGCTCAACGGAACCCTGGAACTGGCGGGGACCGGAACTTATCAGTCCACGGCGCTCCTGAGTCTGGTCAACGGAGCCATCACCTCCCTGACCACTCCCTTCGCTTTCACAAACTACGCCGGTTCGATCATCGATCTGAACAACGTCACCATCGATTCCAATATCGATCTCACGAATCAAGGGAATCTGATATTCACCGGCGCTGCCAATCAGGTCGATGGCATGTTGTCCACCTTTGGCGGCAGCACCTTGACCGTCGATGGCCGCAACGGTACCGCAACCAACCTCTCCTTGGCCCACGACCTGACCAATACCGGCACCATCGTTTTTGACAACTCCGGCACCTTGAACAGCGCCGTCACCCTCGATTTGAACGCCGGAACCTTGACCAACTCCTGGATCATCCGGGTCGAGAACTCCGGTTCGGCGACCGCAAACTCCTACCGGATCGATGGTCACCTTGCCAATCACAGTTATGTAGGTCTGGTGGGGAGCAACCTGACCCTTGAAGTCTCGAACCTCTCCGGTCTGTTCACCAACGATTGCACCATCGAGGTCCTTCCCGGCAACACACTGAAGGTCGCGGGGTTGTCCGGCACCCAATTCATCAACCAAAACACCGGCATCATCATGGGTTCTGGCACCATTGACGTGACAGATACCGATGTCACTTTTGTCAACCATGGCACCATCGATCCGGGAACACATGGTACCGCAACCAACAGCTCCGGATCTCTGACCATCAACGGCCCGGTCGCTTTCGGTCCCAACGGCAAGCTGGTCATCGACCTGAACAACAGCCTGAGCATCGATCATCTGACGACCGGAAATCTGGATCTTTCCGGCAATTACGACATCCTGGACCTGAACTTCAGGGAGAGTTTCTTCCCCACGCAGGGTCAGACCTTCAGCGTCGTCACGGCCCCTTCGGTCACGGGAATCTTCAACAGCATCATTCCGGCCAATCTGGGGCCCGGATGGATCTTCACGGAGAACCGCGTCGGCAACGATGTTCAGGTCACGGCCGGCAAGATCATTGCTGCGGTACCCTTTGCGATGAGCACCTTGAACTCGGCAAGCAATGCAGCCGGAATCAAGGGAACCCTCTTCCAAGGCATCGCTGCCAACGACTACTCCGGCAAGGCCGTCGGTACGGTGGGCGACATCAATGGCGACGGTTTTGACGATCTGATCGTGACCGCTTATGAAAACAGCACGGCAGCATCGCATGCCGGTGCCGCCTATATCCTGTTCGGCGGTTCGGCAAGTTTGACTTCCCCTATGTCTCTCTCCTCCATTACCAATGGTTTCACCCTCCTGGGTCATGCCGCCGAAGACAGGTTCGGCACGTCGGCTGCCCCGGCAGGTGATATCAATGGCGACGGGATCGATGATTTCATCATCGGCGCCAAGGGAATCGATGACACGACCAACTCTCTTTTCGTTCCGGGCAGGGCCTACGTCATTTTTGGCAAGACCACCGGCCTCCCCGCCTCTTCTGCCTCCGTGGATGTGACAACCCTGATGGATGGCGCCAACGGTTTCCAGCTGATCGGCGGCACCTCCAGCGATCACATGGGGATCTCGGTCCATGGCTCCGGGGATATCAACGGCGACGGCTACGCCGACATCGTCGTTGGCGCCTACGGAGTCAACAGCGATGCGGGTCGCGCTTATGTCGTGTTTGGCCACGGGGGCACGTTTGCCTCCACCCTCGACGTCAGCGCCGCCGGTGCCCTGAATGGTACGAATGGCTTTGTCATCAATGGCCCCACCACAAGTCGGGCAGGTTATTCGGTCCAGTTCGCCGGTGACGTGAACGGCGATGGCTTCGACGACTTACTGATCGGCACGTTCGGCATCAACCATGCCAACTCCCCTGGGCTGGCCTTCCTGGTCTATGGTAACGGTGCAGGTTTTTCACCCTCCCTGAATCTGGCCTCTCTGACCGCGGCTCAGGGTCTGGAAATCCAGGGCAGCAATGGGGATGACCTGGGGCTGGCCGTCAGCACTGCCGGTGATATCAACGGTGACGGCTATGCCGACATCCTCGTCGGCGCTCGAGGTACCAGCGACGCTTACGTCATTTTTGGTTCTTCCACCCTCTCCACCTCCGCTTCCATCAACGTCGCCTCTCTCAACGGCAGTAACGGGTTTGCCTTGCATGGTATCACGGCTGTTGACGAGACCGGATTTTCGGTCGCCGGGGTTGGTGATATCGACGGTGATGGCTTCGACGACATCATGATCGGAGCCTACGCAGCCTCTCCGGGAGGACTGGCCACCGCCGGTCAAATGCACGTCGTTTTTGGCAGTTCCCACATTGGGAGCGATGCCGGCAACAGCGGATTCAACCTCTCCAGTCTGAACGGACACAATGGTTTCACCATCAATGGCAATCTTGGCGGGAACAATACGCCCACTCCGCCCATACCGGGCGATTGGGCTGGCCATGCCGTGGCTGCGGCCGGCGACTTCAATGGCGACGGATTCATGGATCTCATCGGCAGCGCCCTGATGGCCTCCCCGGGCGGCACCCCCCACGCCGGCAGCAGCGCCCTGGTGTATGGGGATAATTTCGCAGGAAAAATCAATTATCTGGGCAATGCCAACAACAATTTCATCACAGGCAGCAGCGCCAATGAAATTCTGGTCGGTGGCGCCGGAGGGGATTTCCTCGACGGCAAGGGCGGCAATGACATCCTGGTTGGCGGATCGGGCGATGATGTCCTCTTCTACTACCCGAACATCACCAGCGTGAATGGTGGTTCCGGCACAAACACCCTCCTTTTCTATGGTACTGGTGAGTCTCTCAACCTGCACGTCGGCCCCTCCGTGAAAGGGATCCATGTCATCGACCTGAACGCCGAACTCGGCGCCGACTCCCTCGCCCTCAACATGAGCGATGTGCTTAAAGTCTCCGATCACAGTACACTGATCGTCAGGGGAGGCACTGCCGATACGGTCACCGTCAACACCCTCGAAGGCTGGTCGAAGGCCACCAATACGTCGGTCGTTGTCGATAACCAGAGCCTGGCCGTCGATGCCGACGGTCGTGCCATCTTTGACACCAGTACCTTCGATGTCTATACCGCGCCAGCCAATCATCTCGGAGTATTGCTGATCGAGGATCCCATTCACCGTGTTGGTGTCACCTGATGAGGGCTGCTGATTGGGAGTTTCGTTCACCATGTTGGCGTCATCCGATGATTCCAGCGAATGGATGTTGAACTGTGACTGACATCCCTGCCCTGACCCCTGCCCCGGTCACGATCTCCGCTTCACGCCAGTTGACCTCCTGGATGGCAGAACAGGGGGTCGGTCTGGCCTTTACCACCTACCAGACGGGTAAACTTTTCTTCATCGGTCTAACCCCGGAAGGTGAGTTGTCGGTCTTCGAGCGCACCTTCAATCGGTGCATGGGGTTGCACCTGTCCGGTCGCTCTCTCTATCTGAGTACCCTGTATCAACTTTGGCGCTTTGAAAACATTCTCGAAGAGGGCCAGCACCACGAGGGGTACGACCGCCTGTATGTTCCCAAACTGGGCTACACCACCGGCGATCTGGATATCCACGACCTGGCCCTGGATGCCGACGGTCGGATTGTGTTTGTCAACTCCCTGTTCAGTTGTCTGGCGACGGTGGATGTTCACTACAGCTTCATTCCACTCTGGATTCCCCCTTTCATCAGTCGGCTGGCTGCGGAGGACCGCTGTCACCTCAACGGCATGGCCATGGTCGACGGTCGGCCACGCTATGTGACCAGCGTCAGCCACACCGATGTCAACGATGGCTGGCGTGACCAGCGCCAAAACGGTGGCATCCTTATGGATATTCAGGAGAATCAGATTCTTCTGAATGGTCTCTCCATGCCCCACTCCCCGCGTTTTCATCAGGGAGGGCTGTGGTTTCTGGAATCGGGAACCGGACATCTCTGTCGGGTTGTCCCCGGTTTGGAAAAATACGAGAAAGTCGCCTTCTCTCCCGGTTATTTGCGCGGTCTGGATTTCCATGGCCGGTTTGCGGCCGTGGGGCTCTCCAAATGTCGGCAGAACCGGACCTTTTCCGGCCTTCCCCTGGACACGATCTTGCGGGAAAAGAACGCCACAGCCCGCTGTGGCATCCAGATCATTGACACACAAAACGGCGATGCCATTCACTTTTTGCGTATTGAGGGGGTGGTGGAGGAGTTGTACGATGTGGTATTCATTCCCGGCTGTCGGCGTGTCATGGCACTCGGATTCAAAAACGATGAAATCCAGCGCGTGATCAATGTGGGTCCGCCAAGTACGCCTTTTCCGAGAGGATCCAGGGGAGGTGCATGACTGGTCTGATCCTTGCTTTACTGATCAGGTTCTTGCCCTGCCGTTGTGGGAATTTCTATGGAACCCCCGGCGAGTCACTGGTTGGCTCCTTTGAATGATGTGAAAAACATGTCCAATAAAAAGATTACCGCGCCATGTGTCAGACCCGTGACCGGGTGCCGCGGCGTTGGCATGGCCTGGGTTCGGCGTCCTCTCCTGATGCTGAGCCTTGTCGGAGTCGTCGCTCCCGTGCTGCCGGCCGCTGCCGAGACCCTGCTGGAAGCTGCCACCCTGGCCCTGAAAGCCAATCCCGAGGCCATGACCGCCCTGGAAAACCGGCGGGCCATCCGTCATCAGATTGCCGGAGCCAAAGCCGGCTACCTGCCCACCCTGGACGTGGCGGCCGGCTACGGACGTGAATGGAGCAACAATACCACCACCCGGGGTCTGGGGCATGACGGTTTGACCCTGACCAATGGTCAATCCAGCGCCACGGTCTCCCAAATGCTCTTTGATGGTGGAATCACTTCGGCCAGCGTGGCCAAGGCGCGTGCTGCCTACGCCTCGGCGAGCCATGGTTACCGGCGTGTGGCCGAGACCGTGCTCCAGTCCGCCACTGACGTCTACCTGGAAACCCTGAAACAACAGGAACTCTCGGCCCTGCTCGAAGCCAACGTGCAGCTGCATGAAGAGATCCTGGAAAAGATTGAAGCCAAGTTCAAGAGCGGCGCCGGCAACGAAGCTGATGTGCAGCAAACCCAGACCCGCTTGGCCCTGGCCGCAGCCAACAAGGCGGCTACTCAGGGAGTTCTGCGCACAACCGAGGCACGTTATTTGCGCGTTGTCGGCCTCTCACCGGACCAGTTGAGCCGTCCTGACGTCAGGTTTGACGCTCTGCCCAAAAACTGGAAAGAGGCTGAAACCGCAACCTTGCAGTCCCATCCGGGCGTTCTGGCTGCCCAACAAGATCTGGAGGCTGCACGTCGCGATCTGGAGATCATCAAGGGTGCCTTCCTGCCCAACGTCAAGATGGAACTTCTCTACGGCAATAATGCCAACCAGAGCGGCACCGAAGGGTACGCACAAAACCTCTCCGCCATGCTTAAGATGAACTACAACCTGTTCCGTGGCGGGGGCGACAATGCCCGCAAGCACGAAACCCTGCAACGCACCCTGCAAATGCAGCAGGTTCTGGAGCAGGCCCGGCGGACGGTCCGGGAGACCTTAAAGACCAACTGGGAAGGGCTGGAAACATCGCGTAACCGTTTGGGATTTTTGGAAAAGCACGTAGCGATCAGCACCAAGGTCTCTGCGGCCTACCATGACCAGTTCAAGATGGGCAAGCGCACCCTTTTGGATGTTCTCAACTCGGAAACCGAACTGTTCACGGCCAAATCCACGCTGTCGACCGAACAGATCAACTTCATGGCAAGCGCTTTCCGTCTCATGGCCAGCATGGGCAAACTCCAGGAGTTTCTCGGTATTCAAAACCCGGCTGCGGATCTGGAGATTCCTCCTCCCCCGGCTGAGACCCCGACCCGGACCCAGACATCAACTCCGGCCAACGAACCAAAACCGGGGGTCGAAGAGAAGGGATCCCCGGCACCCCACGTCGAAGAGAAGAGATCCCTGGCACCCCGCAAAGCCGAGCGTCTTGTCGCCAGGGTCAATGTGCCAGAACTGCACCTGCGGGCCAAGAGCCATGCCAACAGCCCGGTACTCAAGATGCTCGCCCAGGATGAGCCGTTGCAAGTCCAGGAGAGTCAGAAAGGTTGGCTCCGCGTTGTCGATCGGAATGGCCAGGAGGGATGGGTATCGACCCATCTGGTCCGATAGCTGCTTCCCCTGGCACGACCCTTCGCCGCCCGTCCCTAAAAATCCGCTTGCAAGCAACGTTCATGCTGATATGATGGCGCAGGTTGTGGTCTGGACGCCGGATGGTTTCCGAAGGGGTGGGAGAGTGACGCGATGAGTTTCAGTTCAGGCTCTTTTACGCTCAGCAGTGACAAATATGAGGAGAGGCGTGTTTCTGCCCGCATTTGCCGCAGCAGACAGGTCACTCTGGAGCTGTCCAACAATCGTACTGTCCTCGGATTGACGGAAAACGTCAGCCGCAGTGGAGCGTTCGTTCGTATCGAGAGCCCCATGTGGTCTCTTGCTCCCGGGGCGGTAGGCCAGTTGCGTCTTCTGGACAAGTCGGTCGTCGCACCCTGGCCGTGTCGCCTGGTGCGTGCCAACCGCAGCGGCGTCGGTATCGAGATTCTGGACGACACGGCCCATTTCCTGAGTGCGTGGGGTCTTTCTCTCCATCCACCCGTTGTCTCCTGATTGCAGTTCGCCCCTTCGACAACCTGAGAGCGCCACACTTCCTCTACGAACCGCGTCGGACTGCACGTTGTGTCACGGGGGTCGCCTGCCGTACGGAAGGGGGATCAGCGCCTCTTTCGGTTGTCGTTGAGTTACGCCCGCCCATGCGCCCGCTCAGAGTGGAGAATCTCGCTGAGGAGGATACTTTGTACGTTTATTTTCCCTGCGAATGGTTTTAACATGGGTGGGGAAGGTGTTTGTGTGATGGAGAAGCGTTGGAGAAAAAACCATTCACCAGGAAAAGGGTACGTCCATGTCCAAATCAGCGTTCGTCATTGCCTGCCTCCTGTTTCTGGGTTTGCTTGTCGGAATCGTACCGGCCCAGGCGGCGGAACCCGCAGATGTCATCGGCCATATCAAAAAATTGGACGGCTCCGTCAAGATTCTGCGCGGCGGGAAGGAGATCGATGCCAAACTGGGCGACGACGTCTACATGAACGATGCCCTGAAATCCGGTCCCGGAGCCGCCATGGGTGTCACGTTCAAGGACAACACACGCATTGCCATCGGTCCTGAAACCGAGTTTGTCATCGACAACTTTGTCTTCCAACCTCAAAAAAACAAGCTCTCGTTTGGCTCGCATATCACCAAGGGCACCTTGCAGGTCATTTCCGGGACCATCGCCAAACTGGCTCCCCAATCAGTCAAATTTGACACCCCAACAGGGACGATTGGTGTGCGGGGCACACGTTTCCTGGTCAAGGTTGAAAACTGACTATGGCATCCATCCTGCTTCCGGAAATCCGCTGGCCATGCACGGAGGATGATCCGAGTCTGCGTCCCGTGGAAATCCCGGAGTGGGACAGGGGGCGCCCGATGCTTCCGGGTGTGTAAGTTTTGTCACAGTGTCCTACGGTCGCCCCATGTCTACCACTCCGGTATCGTGTAGAACGGTCCAAAAATGAATAATACACCAGATAATGTCATCATCAATCTGGACGGCAAGAGATTCCTCCTGAAAGGCCGCTCCTGTCAGCCTCTGCCGTCCCTGGACTCAGTCAGGGGGGACAAGTGGGTTGTCACCGATTTCCGGGGCGCGCCCGCCTTTCACATGTCCGTGGAGTCGCCTGTCCGTTATGCTGAACTCCTCGCCCACCGGCAACTTCAGGAGCGCGGGGAAGCCAACCAGCACGCCCGCATCCTGACCCACTGGAAACAGGGTCGCACGGCGTCGCTCAGCGAGTTGTTCTTCACTGTGGTGGAAAAAGAAGCAGCTACAAGCTACTTTGACATGGCATTGGTCGACTCCGACCACCATCTGGTTTTTCCGATCCACGCCGTTCTGTTCGACGTCCTGGTCAGAAATTCAAGCAAAAAAAAGAATATTGCCGTCCTGTTCGACCATGATCGACATGTGGACATCCTGATCGGTCATGCGGGTCGTGTGGCCGGCAGTCAGCGCGTCTCCACCCACTCCTCGTCCCCCGAAGACAAAGCCGAGCTGATCGAAACGCTCCATGACGAGTTGAAATCGATGGCCAGCAAAGCGCAGGTTCGACTCGAAGGAATCATCTATCTCAGCTGGATCCTGACAGATGAAACCGTCAGCAATCAGCAGGCCGAAACCTCGGACATTTCCTTCGGAACCAGCGGTGAAGATGCCACCATGGCCACTTTTGGGGGCCAGTTCCAAAGCACCCTGGGGTCCGGAACGAAAAAAGGTCTCTCCGTCTCCCGCGCAGAGATGGTCATGAATGCCGGTTGGGTCCGCCAGTTGGCCGAAAAAATGAAGCTGAAGTGCCAGGTTCTCCCCCTGACCCGTTTCGCCCAGGAAGGGGATCAGATACTGATCACCTCCCTGCCGGCCGTCCTTGCAAAACTCTCCTACCGACGCGCCGGCAATACCACTCCTGAAATCGTCCGGTACGCGGCGGAACAAGCCATCGTCCCCCTGATGACGCTCTTCTGGATCGTGGTGGGTGTCGTCTACCTGGCGCATGTCGTACTCGCCCAAAAAACGCGCGCCATAGAGAGTCAGGTGCGGTCCGAGAAGGGTCAATCCAGCGAGCTTGAGTCCGTTCAGCCAGTCTCCCCCGAAGCGTCGAAGGTGGTTGATTTTACCAAACACCTCTCCTCGCTCTACGATATGCCGGCGCCGCGGGCCATGCTGGTCGAACTCAGCGAGTCCGCCCCGGCTGGTATGCAAATCAACCTCAGCAAACTGACCTTCGACTACGATGCGCGCAAAACCCCCACGCTTACCTTGAACGGATCCGTGGATGGCGGCTTCAAAGAGGCCAAGCAGTTCTACACCACGTTCATGGAAAGCCTGAAGAAACGTGGCTATGTCACCGAGTCGGAGAGTTTGTCCACCGACGTCCAAAAGATCAACTTCGTCACAAAACTGAGGCGGGAACACGCCCAGCCCAAAAATATCGTGGTTTTACTGCCTGGCGAAGATGGTACGACCGGGGCGGTTTCGGTGGCCAACAAAGGTGGCACCCAGGAGCTGACCACAGCCAGCGCCGCCGTCGGTATGGATGACGCCGACGTCCCGCCCACCCAG
This sequence comes from Magnetococcales bacterium, assembly GCA_015229045.1. Next base: position 4,596 of record JADGCJ010000035.1, on the reverse strand, counting down.
CCTTTTACCATGGATCAAAACGAGATCCAGGCCACCTTCGGCAAGGCATTGGAGGCCAAACCTGAACCGCCTTTGAAATTTGTCCTCAATTTCAACTCGGGAGGCTCGGACCTGACCGAGGAGTCGAGAGCGCGCCTCACGGAACTCCTGGAGGCTGTTGCCAAACGGACAACGCCCCCTACCGTGGAGGTCGTCGGTCACACCGACACAGTTGGCAGCTCTGATAAAAACTGGAGGCTTGCCTTGGAACGGGCAGAGTCGGTCCGGGACAAATTGGTCTCCATCGGCGTCAAACCAACACAAGTCAGTTTCAGTTCTCACGGCAAGGGAAACCTTTTGATCCCCACGGCTGACGAAGTCTCCGAGCCACGCAACCGTCGTGTCGAGGTGACTGTCCAGTAGGGGTGCCGCTCCTGTCGATCCCGTAGACCTGAAAACATCGGGGCTTATACCCCCAAACCCCACCAGGGGAAAGGAGTCTCTCCTTTCCCCTGTTTTTTTCGGTCTGTGGTCAAGAAAAATGATAACTATTCAGCACCTGGCAACGAATCGGGGTCCAGGGGGCTGGCTCCCTGGCAGGTCCAGGACGGAGTCCTGGTGGGGTTCGGGGCGAAGCCCTGACAAAGGCTTTCATGTCCAGGCCTTTCTTGAGGGGGTACCTGGGCAGTTACGAAAAATGTTGGCATGAAAAACTTTATTGGGGCTTCGCCCCAAACCCCACTGGGGCTTCGCCCCAGACCCCCTTGGGAAGAAAGACTTTATTGGGGCTTCGCCCCAAACCCCACTGGGGCTTCGCCCCAGACCCCACCAAGAGGAAGGGCACAGCCCTTCCTCCTGGACCTCCATCCCAGTCTTTTAATAGTTAAAAGGCTCGATTTAATCTCTACTTGGAAGAGAGAACCACACGCCCCCCCTTCTGGCCACTCTCCAGGCGTTGCAAGTGAAAGCGCACCAAACCATCATCGGGATAGGTGGCCGCCAACTGCTGAAATTTGGCCAAGGCCTCCGGCTCCTGGGCAAGCATGGACTGATAGGCTGCGTTGTAGGCCTGCACACGCGGCGAGGCAGCCTCTTCCGCCGACAGCAGCTCGTAAGTCTCGATTCCCTGCTCTTTTCCTTTCAGAACGAGCTCTCCGGCCTGGCGACCTATAAAATCGGGACACTGAGCAACGGTCGAACCGCTAACGCAGATGCGTGTTCCCAGTTGCTTGTTGACACTCTCAAGCCGGGCCGCTGTATTGATGGCATCCCCCAGGGCACGATAATCCAGGACGTTGCTGCCACCAAAATTTCCCACAAGAACTGTCCCCGTATTGACACCAATCCGGGTCAACCCAAAGGGAATATTTTTTTCCTGCTGCTGTTGGATGGCAAATTTCCACGAGAATTCATTCATATCCCTGGCACAGCGCACGGCACGAATCGCATGGTCGGGTTGGGCAACCGGAGCCGAAAAGATAATGGCCACGGCATCGCCGACAATACGATCCAACGTCCCTTCATGGCGAAAGGCAATCTTGACCATCTCGTCCAAATACTCGTTGAGCAGGGCCACCATGGCGTTTGGATCAAACTTTTCCATGAGGGAGGTAAATCCGGCCAGATCGGTCATGACGAAACTGCATTCACGCTTTTCGCCACCCAGCTTCAGCAACTCCGGATGGTCAATGATGTATTGGACCAGGTTTGGCGAGACATAACTGGCGAAGGCCTCGCGAATCCACTGCGATTTTTTTTCTGATTGCAAATATTTGGGAATCGAGAAAGTCGCGAAGGTACCCAACACCATGATCGAGGGCAGAACCGGATCGAGCAGCAAATGCATCTGGCTGAACGCATACCAGGAACCATAACAGGTCGCCGCCACGGCCCCTCCTCCGACCACCACCGACCACATGGCGCCAAGCCGCGACAACAGACTCACCAGGATGATCCACATCAACACCATGAGGGTGATGGCCCCAGCCTGCTCGAGGTCAGGCCGCTCCAGAAAGCTCCCCTGGATGATCTGCTCCACCAGTTGGGCGTGAACCTCCACCCCCGGAATGATGCCGAGAGGACTGTAACGTAAATCCATCAAACCCTTCGCCGACGGACCAACGAACACTATGTGACCCTTGAGCTTTTCCGGATCGGCCTCGCCAGACATCAGTTTCCAGGCGGGCACATACCGATCGGGACGCGGAGGCGTGTAGTGCAGCCATATGTCTCCACCTGGTCCAACCGGCGCCGTCAGATCGCCGATGCGCACCGATATCAGACCCGTATGACCCCCGGCCCGATCCTCGCCATGGGCACCCGATGACTTGATGAAATAGTTTTTGGCTCCCTGGGCCACGCGCAGTCCCTCCGCAGCGAGGCTGGGATAGAGCTTGTCCTCCGAGCGCTGGATCAGGGGCACGCTGCGAATCACCCCATCGCTGTCAGCCGTGAACGTGAAAGCACCGTTGCCCACCGCCGCAGCCTCCAAAATGGGCAGCGTGGTGACACGTCCCGGCAGGGAACGCAAAAAATCCTTGGCGTCATCGCCGGCAATGACGAACGAAGCCTTCTGGGCCGGTTCACGGTCGTTGGACTTTTTCTCACCCAGGGTAAAGCCGGTCACCACCCGGCCACGCCGGATCGCCTCGGCAAAAACGACGTCATGATCAGGCAGTTGGCGCAAAAGCTTGAGCGTCTCTATATCCCCCTTCCACAGATGGGCCAGGCGGGCGGGAGAGGTCTGGTCAGGCTCGGCAAAAACGACGTCGAAAACGATCGCCGCCACATCCAAATCCTGCAGGCGCTGAACCAGTTCCGCCTGCATGGTGCGCGGCCAGGGCCATTGACCCAGTTTTTCCAGGCTCACGTCGTCGATGTCCAGAATACGTACCGGGGCATCCTGGTAGGTACGCGGCTGCCAACGCTGGAAGGCATCGAAGGCAATATTGCGCATGGTCCCCGCCATGGGATAATCCCTCAACTCGGCAAGAATCCCCAGGGAAAGCACACAGAGAGAGAGCCAATAAGGCATGATCTGAATGAACCAGTCCCATGCCTTGCGCAGTGCTGGTGGCAACAGCTTCCGATCCGACGATTTTGCCTTTTTCTTCATGGAGTCCACCTGCTGATCAATCAGTCTGGTTCGTGAGTACTCTTTTCTGGAAAAACCACCACGGCGCATCGCTTTGTCGAGCCGCCCAAAAACGCAGGCGGATTATACGCCTACTCTCTTGCAAAGTTCCATATCCTCAAACAAAAATAGGGCTGGACGACAATGCGGAGGGACTGTAAAAATTATTTTTCACTGGTCAAATAAAGTGTCAGGCTCTGGTAGCCACTGTTGACGCCGCTCACAGGGAGGATGACCTGCCTGATGCGTAACTTTTTTTTGTCATAGCTTGATGGCTAGTCAGTTGACAATCAGGCCCTTAAACTTTTAACATATTGAAACACATCACTAATCAACATAAAAAGCCGCGCAAACATTCCTTTCCATGTCTGGAATGTGCCTTGCAACATATGTTGACAAGACTGATTTTCATGGATGGATCCCCCCCCTCCACTTTCTTGTCACGGTCATGAGAATCGCTGCGCGACTTTCATGGTCAACCCATTCGGGACATAAGCCATGCGCGTATTGATTTCGGCTCCCCTGTTTTTGTCACTCACCTCGACAGAAAATCATTCCGGTAGCAACTGGGTTCCACAGCGACCGGCGACTGTCGTCGACCGTGCCCAACACCCCGCTGGTCGTGATCACTTCTGGGTCATGACCCTGGGTGTAATCCTGTTGGTCTGGTACTCCGGGCCCGTTCGCTCCGAGACAAAAGTTCCGGTCGCTTCGCATCCAGTTTCGCGTCCAGCCTCGCATCCCGTCTCGTTGGGATCGACCTTGCGCACGGCACTGCAAGCTGCCGTCAACACTGAAATCAATCCGGAAACACCTTATCATTTCATGGAGTTGTCCTCAGGCAGGGAGGAGCGCGATCAGGCCCGGAGCCTGGAAGAGCAGGCGGCCCATCGTGACCAGGCCAAGGATCTTTTGCGCAAACCCTATTCTGCTGCCCGGCATGTGTTTCAGGACGATATGAAACAATTCCTGCGGGAAAAGGGAAAAGAGCTCCCCCTGGCCGAGACCTTTGGCCAGACCCTGGGGTCGCTGGGCGTTGACCTCCTGCCACCCGGCACGGCAACCAAGGCGCTCGCCTCGGAGAGCGATCTGCCATTGAAAATGAGTTGGTCACCTCTGCAACCGGCCCGTCTGCGCGTGGATCTGCACCAGGCCACCAGGGACAACGCCTCGGCATCCATGCTGCGAGACCTGCGTCTGACAGCCCACGTTTCGCCCCGGGAGAACCGCCTTGAAGGTGTCTGGGAACGCGGCAATTTCCAGTTGAGCGGCACCATCAAAAGCGGCGACACAGATGGTGAGTCGACGCAATGGCGGGCGGGCTATCGCTTCTCGGAACATGCCATCGCCGAGGCACACGGCAACCAGCGGGGCGCAGCCTTGACGATCCAGTTTTCCAATCAATTCTAGAAAATTTGGTAACTATTCGGCACCCGGCAACGAATCGGGGTCCAGGGGGCTGGCTCCCTGGCAGGTCCAGGACA
>JADGCJ010000034.1 GCA_015229045.1 Magnetococcales bacterium | reverse complement strand
TCTGAGGCGCCAGCCCGGTCCTCTTGATGCAAGGCCGGGCTGTTTTTTTCTGTCTGGTTGCGCCCGGTCCTGTGATGCCTGCTGGCTTGCGAAAGTGGCGGAACTGGCAGACGCGCTGGACTTAGGATCCAGTGCCGCAAGGCGTGGGGGTTCAACTCCCCCCTTTCGCACCAAACCCGGAAACCATACCCATTTACCATCGCGGCGAGACAAAACATGGAAGTCACGGTTGAAAAGAACGGTGTTTTTGATCGGCAACTGGTCGTGCGCATTCCCGGCAGCGACGTAACTCCCCTGCTGGAAGCGGAGTTTGGCCGTCTTTCCCAGTCGGTGCGCATGCCAGGCTTCCGGCCCGGAAAGATTCCTCGCCCTGTGCTGGAAGGACGTTTTGGCCAGGAGGTCAAGGCCAGCGTGGCAGAGCAGCTCTTCAAAAATACCTACCTGAAGGCCCTGGAAAAGGAGGCCTTGCTGCCGGTGGATATGCCCCAGGTGCAACTGGGCATGATTCAGCGCGGCGAGGATTTTGTCTATACGGCCTCCCTGCAGGTCTTTCCCCAGGTGGAGCCGAAAAATTATCAATCCGTGGCCTTGCAACGCCCCCAGGTGGAACTAACCGACGCCGATATCGATCAAATCCTGGAGAGGATGCGCAGAAGTCTTGCCACCTACAGGACAGAGGCCGAGCGTCAGGCTGTTGACGGGGATCAGGTATTGTTCGACTTTGAAGGGAGCGTCGATGACAAACCGTTTGAAGGAGGCCATGCCGAAGGGTTTGAGCTGGTTTTGGGCAGTGGCAGATTTATTCCGGGTTTTGAAGGACAGCTTCTGGGCGCAACGCCCGGCGAGGAGCGACTGGTCACTGTCACCTTTCCGGCCACCTATCACCACCACGAACTGGCCGGAAAAGAGGCCCGGTTCCGCTGCAAGGTGCGGGAAGTCCGCTGTGCGGAACTCCCGCCCATGGATGACGAGATTGCCGTCAAGGCTGGCGTCAAAGAGGGGGGGTTGACCCAACTGCGGCAGAATGTCCGCCAGCAGCTGGAGGAGTCGACCAAAGATCTGGTGGAACAGATGATCCGCCGCCAGGTTCTTGATGCCCTCTGGCAGGATAACCGGATGGAACTCCCCAGCCAGCTGCTGGAACGTGAAATGAAAGGTCTGGTCGAACAGGCAAAAAAGGGCCGGTCAGAGGCAGAAGATGCCGTCATCGAGGCCGAGGTGCGCAACGAACAGCAGCAGGAAGCCGAAAAACGCGTCACCCTGGGGTTGCTGCTGGGAGCCATCGCCCGGAAAGAGTCCATCCAGGCCGACGAGGCCTCCATCTCCGAATACCTGGACAAAATGGTCCTCCAGTTTGGCGAACATGCCAGCCAGATGCGCAAATATTTCGAGGAGAACAGGGAGAGGCGCGAGGAGATCGTCGGTATTGTCCTGGAACACAAGGTTCTGGACTGGATCGTGGCTCACGGTCAGGTGACCGAGGAGAGATGCAGCCTGGAGGAGCTGAACAAACGGCAAAAGGCCATTGCCAATTGACCCCTGAACGTGCTTAATGGCTGACGGCTGGGTTCACCAGGATGGTTCGGGCCTGCCGTTTGCCGCGATGAGGCTGATCGGTCGGGTCCGGGGTTGGACCATCAATATGGTGCCAATCTTGCAGAGCTCCGGGTCTTGAGAGTTCCGACGCGCCGTTCCGGTCAAGACCAGCCCAGGAACGCGGTGAGACACAAGGAAAGGGATACACCGATGAATCTGGTTCCCATGGTCATCGAGACCACCAACCGGGGCGAACGTGCCTACGACATCTATTCCCGGTTGCTGAAGGAGCGAGTGGTCTTCATCGTCGGGGGGATCGACGACGCCAGCGCCAATCTGGTGATCGCGCAGCTGCTTTTTCTGGAGTCGGAAAATCCGGAAAAGGATATCCATCTCTACATCAACAGTCCCGGCGGCGTGGTGACGGCCGGTATGGCCATCTACGATACCATCCAGTTCATTCGCCCGGATGTCAGTACCCTGTGCGTTGGCCAGGCCGCCAGCATGGGTGCCTTGCTGCTGGCCGCCGGCACCAAGGGCAAACGCCTGGTTCTGCCCAACTCCCGCATCATGATCCATCAGCCCTCGGGCGGGTTTCAGGGACAGGCCTCGGACATGGAGATCCATGCGCGAGAGATCCTGCGCATCCGGGAACGCCTGAATCGCATCCTGGCCGACCACACAGGCCAACCGCTGGAGCGTATCGCTCAGGACGTGGAGCGGGACTATTTCATGACCAGTGAGGAGTGCTGTCAGTACGGTCTGGCGGACCGGGTCATAACACGCCGGGAAGTACCCGAGAACGCCGAAACCTGAAATCGTCCGGAGCACCATCCATGACAGCGACCTGGTACCGGATTCCTCTATCGGCACAGATTTGAAGAAAGATCCATGGGCAACAAAAATCCCCCCGAGTCGGGCAGCATCTTGCACTGTTCTTTCTGCGGCAAGAATCAGCATGAGGCGCGCAAGCTGATCGCCGGACCCTCCGTGTTCATCTGCGACGAGTGCGTCGACCTCTGTACCGAAATCATCCGCGAGGATAAAGGCACCCTGATCACCGAGAAAAAAATGGGGGTGCCCAGCCCTTTTCAGATCAAGAAGGTCCTGGATGAGTACGTCATCGGCCAGGACCATGCCAAGAAAGTGCTCTCCGTGGCGGTGTACAACCACTACAAACGCCTGGAGAATCGGGAGTTGGACAAAGACGATGTGGAGATCATCAAGAGCAACGTCCTGTTGATCGGTCCCACCGGCTCCGGCAAGACACTCCTGGCCCAGACCCTGGCCCGCCTGCTGGAGGTTCCCTTCACCATCGCCGACGCCACCACCCTCACCGAGGCCGGCTATGTGGGCGAGGATGTGGAAAACATCATCCTGCGCCTGCTCCAGGCGGCGGACAATGATGTGGAAAAGGCCCAGAGGGGTATCGTCTTCATCGACGAAATCGACAAAATCTCCCGCAAATCGGACAACCCCTCCATCACGCGGGATGTCTCCGGGGAGGGGGTGCAGCAGGCCCTGTTGAAGATTATCGAGGGGACCATCGCCAGCGTCCCGCCACAAGGTGGACGCAAACATCCCCAGCAGGAGTATCTGCAAGTCGATACGACCAATATTCTCGTGATCTGCGGCGGCGCATTCAATGGCCTGGAAAAAGTGATCGAGCGACGTTCGGCTCTGTATCATGGCATCGGTTTTGGCGCCCAGGTCCGTGTGGGTGGCTCGGATCGACAGATCAACGAGCTGCTCAAGCTTCTGGAACCGGAAGATTTGCTGCAATACGGCCTGATACCCGAATTTGTCGGGCGTCTGCCGGTGGTGGCCACCCTGGAAGACCTGGACATGGAAGCCCTGGTCCGCATCCTGACCCAACCCAAGAATGCCTTGATCAAGCAATACCAAAAGCTCATGGAGATGGAAGGGGTCAAGTTGACCTTCACCGACGACGCCTTGCGCTCCGTGGCCACCAAGGCGATCAAACGGAAGAGTGGCGCTCGCGGCTTGCGGGCCATTCTGGAGACGGTGCTGCTGGATGTCATGTTCGACATTCCCTCATCGACGGGTGTGACCGAGGTGGTGATCAACCGGGAGGCCATCGACAACCAGGCCGAACCGCTCCTGATCTACGGTGACGCACCCATGGAAGCCAAGGCCTGAGAGAGAGGTTCCCCCATGAATGCCAAAAAGCTGGATCTCGACACCCTGTTTCGCATGCCGCTTCTGCCTTTGCGGGACATTGTCGTGTTTCCGCACATGATCGTCCCCCTGTTTGTGGGTCGCGACCGCTCCATCCGTGCCCTGGAGGCGGTCTCCGGGCGCGATGACGACCGGCGCATCCTCCTGGTCTCCCAGAAGGATGCCTCGACGGACAGCCCGGAGGAGGAGGATATCTACCAGGTCGGGGTGCTGGCCACGGTCCTGCAACTGCTCAAGTTGCCCGATGGCACCATCAAGGTTTTGGTCGAGGGTTCGCATCGGGTGCAGATTCAGCGCCTTGTGCAACAGGAACCCCACTTTATCGCCGAGGCGCAACTCCTCGAAGATGCCACCCACAATCCGAACGAAGCCGAAGCCCTCATGCGCTCGGTGGTCAGCCAGTTTGAATCCTTCGCCAAGCTGAACAAAAAGGTTCCGCCCGAAGTCCTGATGACCTTCCAGACCATCGAGGATCCGTCACGCCTGGCCGATACCGCCGCCACCCACCTGAATCTCAAAGTGGCCGACAAACAGGCCCTGCTGGAACTCCCCTCGGTGGTGGCGCGCCTGGAACGCCTCTTCGTCGCCCTGGAACAAGAGATCGATGTCTTGCAGGTGGAAAAACGCATCCGGGGTCGTGTCAAACGCCAGATGGAGAAGAGTCACCGCGACTACTATCTCAACGAACAGATGAAGGCCATCCAGAAAGAGCTGGGCGACCGGAGTGATGACGAAGGCGAAAAAGATGAAATGACCGATCTGGCGGAGAAGATCGAGGCCGCCCAGATGTCCGAAGAGGCCCGCAAAAAGGCCGATTCGGAGCTGAAAAAACTCAAACAAATGTCCCCCATGTCGGCGGAAGCCACCGTGGTGCGCAACTACATCGACTGGCTCGTCAGCCTTCCCTGGAGCAAAACCACGGATCTCAAACATGACCTGGGCGAGGCGGAACGCATCCTGGAACAGGATCACTATGGCCTGGACAAGGTCAAAGAGCGAATCGTCGAACACCTGGCTGTGCAACAAAAGGTGGAAAAGATCAAGGGGCCTATCCTCTGCCTGGTCGGACCTCCGGGGGTCGGCAAGACCTCGCTCGCCAAATCGATTGCCCATGCCTCGGGACGCAACTATGTGCGCATCTCCCTGGGCGGTGTGCGCGACGAGGCCGAAATTCGTGGCCACCGGCGCACCTATATCGGCTCCCTGCCAGGCAAGATCATCCAGTCCATGAAAAAGGCGGGCAGCAACAACCCCCTCTTTTTGTTGGATGAAATTGACAAGGTGGGCGCCGATTTCCGCGGTGATCCCTCATCGGCGCTCCTGGAGGTACTGGATCCGGAACAGAACAACACCTTCTCGGATCACTATATGGAGGTGGAGTTCGATCTCTCCAAGGTGATGTTCATCACTACCGCCAACAGCCTGACCATCCCGCGTCCCCTGCTCGATCGCCTGGAGGTGATCCGTCTGGCCGGCTACACGGAAGAGGAGAAGATTCATATCGCCAAACGCTACCTGATTCCACGCCAGATGGAGGCGCATGGACTGAAAAAAGGGGAGTACCTCCTCTCGGATACCGCCCTGGTGGAGACCATCCGCTACTATACCCGCGAGGCCGGTGTGCGCAATCTCGAACGAGAGATCGCCACTCTCTGCCGCAAGGCGGCCAAGGCGCTGCTGACCGAAAAAAAGCGTACCCGTTTCTCCGTGGGCACCAACAATCTGGAAAAGTATCTGGGGGTGCGGACCTATCGTTTCGGGTTGGCGGAGGAGAAGGATCTGGTAGGAGTGGCCACCGGACTGGCCTGGACCAGCGTCGGCGGCGAGCTGCTCTCCATCGAGGGCATTCAATTGCCGGGCAAGGGCAAGTTGACCATCACCGGCAAACTGGGCGATGTCATGCAGGAGTCGGTGCAGGCCGCCATGAGCTATGCACGCTCCCGTGCCAAGGATTGGAAACTACCGAAACATTTTTTCCAGAACAAGGATATCCACATTCATGCCCCGGAGGGGGCCACCCCCAAGGATGGTCCATCGGCGGGTATTGCCATCTGCACGGCCATTGTCAGCACCCTGACCAACATTCCCATCCGCAAGGATGTGGCCATGACCGGCGAAATCACCCTGCAAGGGCGTGTGCTGATCATCGGCGGTTTGAAGGAAAAACTCCTGGCGGCCCATCGGGGCGGCATCCGCCATGTGCTGATACCTCAGGAAAATGTCAAGGATCTCAAGGAGGTCCCCCAAACCATCCTGAAGGATTTGACCATCCACCCCGTGGCGCATATGGATGATGTCCTGGCCCTGGCCCTGGTGCGTTCACCCAAGGATCTCTCCCTGGAAGAGCTGGCAGAGGATCCGGAAAGTGAGACCGACGCAATGGGCGAAGAGGAAGGGGATACCATAACCGTCGTGCAGTCGGCCGTGGATCCGGCGGCACCTCCGGCAGACTCCCCTTCCATCACCCACTAAACCGCGTCCATGTCAAGAAAAATATTGACATGAAAGATTTTATTGGGGCTTTGCCCCAAACCCCACCAGGAAGGGCACAGCCCTTCCTGGACCATCCCAGTCTTTACAATAGTTAAAAAGACTGCGCATTTTGCGGTGGATTCGGTTTAAAGTCGCCTGGGATTGACCTGTATCAAAAAAAATGCGCGTCAAACCGTGCTGTCGCTTGACAGCGGGGGTCGTGACCCGATATAAGGCAAAATCGGTTTGAAATCACTGGATTTTTCCATTTCCGAGGGAGGCGAGAACCTTGAACAAGACAGATTTGATTGACCATGTGGCCAAAACGGCGGAGTTGACCAAGGTCCAGGCTGCGGCAGCCTTGGATGCTGTGGTTGGTGCCATCACCAACAGCCTGAAATCTGGAGAGACAGTCAGTTTGATCGGGTTTGGCACATTTTCGGTCTCCGAGCGTGCCGCCCGCACCGGTCGCAACCCCCGCACCGGCAAAGAGATTCAGATTGCCGCAGCGCGTCTGCCCAAGTTCCGCCCCGGCAAGGGATTGAAGGATGCTGTCGATAGCAAAAAATGAGCTGCGTCCCGTATTTTGCGTTCATGGGATAGGGGGCGGATAGCTCAGCTGGGAGAGCATCGGCCTTACAAGCCGGAGGTCACAGGTTCAAACCCTGTTCCGCCTACCAACGATATCCAGCGTCTTTGTCTGGTTTGTCTGCGACGACCGCCCCTCGGGGCGGTCGTGGCTTGTCTTGTGGAATGTCCATGCAACTGAAACGCGCTTCAAGGTACAACCCAAAGAGGAGACTGCGGCCCTCGTCGGAGACACCCGGTGAGCGTGAATATCTTGAGAGATTGGCAGGTCAGATCGGCTACGGTGGCAATCCCGAACACAAGAAAAACCCCGGCGATTTTGGCCTGAGTGTTTGCTTTGCCATCGATCCCTGTTGGGAACCCTCGGGGCATGGGTCGGAGGAGGTGCGGCAGACCACCGCAGCTCTGCGCATAGTTATCAATGACCAATTGGTGACCCGGGTCGATAACGACTGGTCAAGGTCTGTGCAGGAAACGGTGCGGCTCTCTGCGTATCCCCTGGCGCTTTGGCTGGCCGCCTCCTGGTGGCGGCTCAACTGGGAACCGACACCCAACCCCGATAACCTCAATACGGCGTGGCGCATGGCGCACGAGATGGGTGGTGCGGGAGAGGGGTATCTCTGGCCCCCCTTGCAGTTCGAGACCGATGGTGAACGGGTTACTGTCCATTGTGCTCCGTCCAAGCCAACTCCTGCTGAACCCATCCGCTATCTCAATCCGATGCGCGAGTCTCTTCCTGTGCAGGAGTTTGCCAAGGGGGTGGAGGCGTTTATCGATACTGTCCTTGCCCGTTTGGAGGCGGTGGGTGTGCGACATACCGAATTGCATACCCTCTGGGGTGAGGTCAACAAAGAGCGTGGCAATCCCGAATTTGCCAGTTTCCGGAAGATGGAAGCCATGCTGGGGTTCGAGCCGGATGAGATGCCGGACTCTGTTGCACAGACTCTTGAACAAGTGACTGCCCAGGCCGGAGAGGGGGCCGGAGCCGAGATTGCTGCCGCTTGTGCTGCCCAGCCTGCCGAATGGCTGGCCGATGTGTTGCAACAGGCGCAGGCCGTTGGTGTGTCGGGTACACTCAACGGGATTGCCGCAATGAAGAAGAGTCTGAAAAGAGAGTTGGCTCCGCAGAGTCGCCGGGGAGTGGCACCGTGGGACCGTGGTCGAAATCTGGCGCGAGCGTTGCGTGTGTCTATGGGCTTTGGTTCGGCCCCTGTGACCGATGACCAGCTTGGGAGTGTTCTGGGGCTGTCTGCCCGCTACCTGGCCCAGGGGGAAAGCCCTGTCACTGCCCGACACCTGAGCCTGGCCATCAAGAAGGAGGGCCTTGGTGATCGTATCAGTTGCCTCTTCCGTCGGGGATCCCGCTTGCGTCGACGTTTTGAAGTGGCACGCTGGGTCGCCGATGCCCTGACGGCTTCGTCTGGGGATGACTGGTTTCCCAGCACAGAAGCGAATACGGTGCGTCAAAAAGAGCAGCGGGCCTTTGCCGCCGAGCTTCTGGTGCCCATTGAGGCTTTGCAAGAGTTCCTGGGCAAAGATCTGACCGACGAAGAGCGAATCGAAGAGGCCGGAGGGTATTTTGACGTCTCTTTGAAGACTGTTCAAAGCCACCTGACGAATCATGGCCTGGTGCCCAGATCCATTTGGTTTCCTGCCCGTTGAGCGGTTTGGTCCCTCTCTTCCGGATCTCCCCTGAACCGCATCCACTTTGGAATACGTCGTTTTTCTGGTCAAAAGAGTGTAACTGTTCAGCGCCCTCTCGGGAAAAGCCAGGACATGAAAGCCTTTGTCAGGGCTTCGCCCCGAACCCCACCAGGACTCTGTCCTGGACCTGCCAGGGGGCCAGCCCCCTGGACCCCAATTCGTTGCCGGATGCTGAATAGTTACCAGATTCTTTTCACTTTCACATTGCGGATCGACAGTCGTGTTGCGAGAAATCATGTCTGGCCGACGCCAGGAAAAAAAGAGTGACCTCCTGCGCCGCTGGTTTCAGGGCGACGAATGCGATCTGTTCGTCTGGGAGGATGAAGCGCAGAAGCTTGCCACGTTCCAGCTGGCCTGGAATCATCAGGGACAGGAGCGCCTGCTGCTGTGGAAACGGGGCGCAGGTTTTTTCAGCCTCGGGGAGGTGGATGACGGCGAAATGGCTCCGGAGCGCAACCGCTCTCCCATTCTTGTGAGCGATGGGGGGGAGTCTCCCCAGGGAGAGGTGTTGGAAAAATTACGTTCCAGTGTCATGACCCTGCCGGAGGGGATGCGGCAAGAGATCCTGGCGGCACTCAACGATTTTCAGACCAGCCGGTAGGCGGATCGTAGACCTTGTCCGGACTCTGGTCGCGGGTGGCAAACTCCTGGACCTCTTTGAGGTATTGAATGTTGTGCAGTTTGTAGAGATCATCTTCGGGTTTGCCGCCGCGTTTGCGACACACGACGGCGACTGGCCCGTGTTCGGCGTACTTCTCTTCGTGGCGACGAATGCGCTTTTGGACATCTTTCGGAAGCACAATATTTTGAGGGAGAATTTCCCAACCCGGCTCAAGAATACCGTTGCTGCGCCGCACAAAAATTTTTGGATAGAGAGGATCCACAGGCTCTGTGTCCTGGGGAGGCTCGATCTGGAGCGCTATGAAATCCGCTTCGATGCGCACCACGCGGCAATTCATGTCGACGTAGCACTCATGCAGGGGCAACAGCGGGTTCAGGGAGATACGGATCATCCCCAGGTCGTTTTTGCGCAAGGATTGAGACGGATCCGTCTTCATGTCCGGGTTGAAACGGATCCCCTGGTAGCTGACATCCTCCGTCGTTCCCGCAATAAGAAGGCCCGACTTCATGGTGAGCAACGAGGCGGAACGAAACTGGGGGCGGGGAAAGCGACGCCTGTCCTGAACACCATCCCCGGCGGTTCCTTTCGCCACCCCTCGGGCGGATGTACCCCGGATGTTGACAAAAGTGACACCGTCGTTGTCAGATTCCGTCATTGTATTGTGTCCTGTTGCAGTCAAGGGCTTGTGAAGGCGCCGACGATCGATCGTGCCATCCATGCATCTTTCGTACCGGAAGAATCCCTGATCAGGGAAAAGAGGCGAGCCGGATATGCAAGAAATCTGGCCCGGGTCTTGCCTGACAGACCCGACGCATGGGGGAGGTGTCAAATCGCAGTCGCGCGCTGCATGGATCTGATTCCAATTCCAGATCAAGATGGAGGCGAGGCGACAACGCGTGAGCGACGAGGCAGTGCGTGTTGGGTACGGCGAGGAGTGAGTGAGGCTGTCAACGAAGCAAACGCTTGATCTGGAATTGGAATGAGAGTGGTCAGGCTGGTGAAGTCCGCTACAAAGGGAGGGACGGAGAGTGAGGCACGGGGTCGTGGGTGGTAAACGTCTTGCGGGTTTGGCCATGGGGACATTGCTGACCTTCCTGAGCGTGGGGGCCTTGTCCGGAGCATGGCCCACCGCCGTGGTTGTGCATATCGTGCTGGCGGTGGGTGTGCTGCCTTTGGTGACCGCCATGATCATTCACTTTGCGTCGGTTCTGACCCGTACCAGGCAGGCCGAGGGTTTGGTGGCCTGGTTGCCGTTGGTGGCCATGGCAGCCGGTTTGACAGCCTTTCTGGCCATGGAGTTTGATCGGCGCTTCGTTTTTTTGGGTGCTCCTCTGGGATGGGTGGTCGGGTTGGTTCTGCTGGCCTGGATGCGCAAGTGCGCCAAACGCGCCTTGGGTGAAGTCCATCCGGGCCTGCTCTGGTACCAAGGATCGGCGACGTTTCTGGCCGTGGCCATGGTGGCCATTTATGGCGGGATGCTCCTGCCGCAATACTGGCGTATCCTGCGTGAGGTTCATTTGCATCTCAATCTGTTGGGGTTTCTTGGTACGGCTGCCATCGGCACCCTGCAGGTCTTGATGCCCACCGTTGGCGGCTACACCGACAACGATGTCATGCGACGTTTGCGGGTGGATTTCAAGTTTGCTGTCATTGGTACCCTGGGGGCTACCGTGGGAGCGGCCTGGTATCGGCCTCTCTCCTGGATCGGACTGGTGGGCTGGCTGATCCCTGTTGTCCATTTGGCGGTATCGGTCTTGCGGCATCGGCCGCAGATCTGGTCGAGCGGCGGGGTTCTTTTTTCCCTCTTTGTCGCCTTGACAGGTTATCTTTCCTTGATGCTGGCTGGCATTCCCATCGTCATGGGCTGGATGGACGCTTCCCATACGGTGCCCTTGTTTTTCATGGTTTTCTTGTTTCCCCTGGTCATGGGTGCCTTGAGTCATCTGCTTCCCCTCTGGTTGCGGCAGGGAGATGGATCGGCTGGTTTTCATGCGCGCGACCGCCAGATTCTGGCCCGGGGCAGTCGCTGGCGAACCTTGCTCTTTTTGGTGTCGGGCCTGGCCATGGCCGGGGGACAGTATTGGTCGGTCTATCTGGTCCTGGTCGGCTTGGTCTGGTTTATTGTGCAGGTCATGACAGTGGTGATTTCAGAAAGCCGGGTGACAGGTCGCACCACGGTGTAGAGCGAATCCGGGTTGGATGGCGGGGTGTGGTGATGAAAGTGAAAGTTGTCTTGGTATGCATGCTGGTGATGGTCATGACGCTGTGCATGACATCTTTTCCGGTTTGGGCGGCGCCCGATCGCGATGCCTGGAATCGACAGGTCGCGGAGATCGATGCCCTCTACCAGGAGAAAAATTTCAGCAAGGTCATGGAGAAGACGAAAAATTTCCTGGCCTGGACCCGTCATCAGTTCGGCAAGAGTCACCCCAACGTCGCCGAGGCCTTGAGCATGACGGCCAAACTCCATTTTCACCACAATCAGCGGGAGAAGGTGGAAGGCATGTTGCAGGAGGCCCTGGCCATCCGCGAACAGGTCTATGGTCGAGAACACCCGAAAACGGTCGACTCCCTCGAGGCGCTGAGCGCCTTCTACATTGCCGATGAACGCATGGATGACGCCGAGCCGGTGTTGCAGGCCACCCTGGAGGGGCGACGCCATCAGTTGGGGGCGGATCACCCCAGATTGGCCGAGTATCTGGAGAACAGTGCCCGCTCCTATCAGCGGCTCAAGCGGCTGGACCAAGCCGAAACTCTGTTCAGGGAAGCCCTGGCCCTGCGGGAACGCCTCCCAGGGAGCGAAAGCAACAAACGCGATGACGCCCTGACCGGCCTGGCGGAGGTGTCTGCCGAACGAGGCGATATCGCCCAGGCCGAGACGTGGTACCAACGTGCCATGCAGGCTATCGGTACGGAGGGGGAGGCCAATCGTCTGAGGAGGGCACAAATCCTCGATCAACAGGGGATCATGTTGTGGCGGATCGGCCAGGAGGCCCGGGCCAGGCAGCTCCAGGATCAGGCCGTGCAGGAGGCCTATGCCGTTTATGGTCGCGATCCGGCACGTCTGGCGGTATGGTTGAGCAATCTGGGGCGCCTGCACTACAAAAGTGGCGATTATCAGCGTGCGACATCTCTCCTGAATCAGGCCTTGGACAACGTCCTGAAACAATATGGCAATGACCCCTCCAACAGCCAGGTGCAAGCCATCCGCCGCAACCTGGAGACCCTGAACAGGGGCGCGATGCTTGCCCAAAAGAGTGGGCCGGTCCACAGCCTCCTTGGCACGTCCGAAAACCAAAAGGCGCAGGGGCCTGCTGTTCGTTCCAGCCCGTCACATGACGTCAAAACAGGCCCGGTTGCCCGTTCGCCAGGTGTGACAGGCGGACACGTCAAGGACATACCCGGTATCAGCGGTCCCCCCCGGAATCCGGTCGTCACGGGTGAAGTTCCTACGGGAGACGTGGAGAGTTCAGAGGTGGCAGCAGTTCCCCATGCCCGGGCCAACAAGCCAACATCTGATGGGGGTGACTTTTCCAGAGAGATACCACAGGTCCCCTCTTCCACCATGGTTCCTGACGCGGGTGTGGTATCGACGCAGGTCAGAGGCTCTGCCGGGCAGGACGTCGTCGTTCCTCTGGGGGTGCAGGGTACGGCGGAGAGGATCGTAACCCAACCTCTCCCTGCCGATGCCAACAGGGCGAGAAGGGATCTGCCCGCCGCTGATGTCAGTCAGGCGACAAGGGAGCTCCCCCCCATCGATGTCAGCCAGGCGAGACGGGCCCCCCCCCCTATCAAAGAGAGTGTGAACAAAGAGCAACCTCCTGCCCAGGGATGGCGAGAGGTCAACGACAATCGGGCACAGCCAGGAGGTCAAGGCCCGGGACGTTTGCCGCGTCGGGGGGATTATTTCGTCTCCACGGGTTGTTTTGGCGATTCCGAATTTTTGACCGTGGCCAGGGATCGTCTCAAGCGGCTGGCATTGCCAGGCTTTCTCACCCAGGCCAACCTGCACAGTGGCAAGTTGACCTGTGTTTTCGTCGGTCCCTACACCGGGGAGAGTGATGCCCGGCGTGCCTTGGCTCGCCTCGGCGGCGAGGGGGGGGGATTGTCGGGTCTGGAAATTCGGCAGGCGTCCAAAGATTGGTAAAGGGGATCCGTTGTGGGCAATGGTGCGGTGGTTGAAGCCCCTGTCGTGCGGAGGGGAGGGTGGCGTCTGGTCGTGGAGCTGTTGCCGCTGGTATTGTTTTTTCTGGCCTATCGCCTTGATGGCATCTATACGGCCACCGGGGTTCTCATGGCCGGGGTGACTCTCCATGCCGGATTCCTGTGGTTTCAGACGGGGCGCATTCCGCCCATCCAGGGGGGAATGACACTTCTGGTGTTGATCTTTGGTGGGGCCACCCTGGTCCTGCGCGATCCAGGGTTCATCAAGTTGAAACCGACCGTATTGAACTGGGTTCTGGCTCTGGTGTTTTTGTTTGGCGCCAGGGGGAATCGACCGACCCTGGTGCAGCGCTTGCTGGGTGCGCAGGTCGTGTTGTTGCCTTCCCGGTGGGAGGTGTTGAACCGGGCCTGGGTTTTGTTCTTTGTTTTTTCCGGCGGTTTGAACCTTTTGGTGGCCTCGCTCTACGACGAGTCCGTCTGGGTCAATTTCAAGATTTTTGGTTTGTTGGGATTGACGTTTCTGTTTCTTCTGGGACAGGGGGTCTGGCTGTCGCGTCAGGCCGGGTTTGACTCACCGCCTGCCGACGACGCAAACGCATAGAGCCTGTGTCGACGGGGGTCTCTTCTCTCTGTCGGATGTCGAAGAGCTCTTCCATGACGTCAGGGTCATCTGTTGTCGGCTGGTCGGGATCGGTGGGATCGGCATCCCGGGGACGGGTGTCGGCTGGCTGGCGCTCGAGTTCGACGATGGAGTCGGCCAGGAAGCTGTGAAACCCCCGGTTGGCAGCGTGGATGTAACTCTTGGTGCGGGGTCGATCCGGGTAGACCGGCTCCCCGGGAAAAAGGCGTTCGTAGCGTTCCAGGAGCCAAAGGGCGGTCATGTCTGGCCAGCCGGGGTTGTCCAGGTCGTCCTGCGGATCGAGATGGCGGATCCAGCGATACAGCAACCAGGCTGCCGCCAGACAAAACAGCGTGACTCCCAGCAAAGCAAGGCGGGCAATCCCTTCAGCTCCAGGGTGATCGGCAACGGCGATGAGCCGAACGAGCAGCAGCCAGCCCAACAGGACACCGCCACCGATCAGGGCAGCCAGGGCACGATGGGTTGCACTACCGGCCTGATCCCTGAATGTCCGGAAGAGTGGGATGAAGATCCAGGAAGAAGGGCAGTGCCCCTCTTCCTGGTGGGGTTTGGGGCAAAGCCCCGATAAAATCTTTCCTTCCAAATCTTTCATCTGTATTCTTGCGCGGGTGCCGGGCCGTCGAGCGGTTGCACGTTTGGGCGGTTGCACGTTTGCCGGGCCGCGCATGTCAAAGTTGGTACGGCTTTGCATGGGGAGTCCGGATGGTTGTTCGCCGACGGTGGATTTCGTCCGGTGACATGTCAAGGATTTTCCGTAACTGTTCAGCACCCGGCAACGAACCGGGGTCCAGGGGGCTGGCTCCCTGGCAGGTCCAGGACAGAGTCCTGGTGGGGTTCGGGGCGAAGCCCTGACAAAGGCTTTCATGTCCAGGCCTTTCTTGAGGGGGTACTGAGAGGGTGATGATTTTCCTGGGTTGAGGTGACCCTGGCGGTCGTGGCCGAGGGGCAGGCCAACTTTTTTGCATCCTTCCGTGCCCGTTGTGACATTTTATGTTACTAATTGCCTCCCCCCGGTTTTGGTTTGGGGAGGGGGGAGGTTCTTATTTTTTTGTTGGCAGGGAAGATACATGGATAACGATGCGTTGGAACGCCTCTGTGTCAATACAATCCGGATGTTGGCGGTCGATATGGTGGAACGCGCCAACTCCGGACATCCGGGCATGCCCCTGGGTGCGGCGCCCATGGCCTTTGTGCTTTGGACGCGCGTCATGCGGCATAATCCGGCCAATCCGGCCTGGTTCAACCGGGATCGTTTTATTTTGTCGGCGGGACACGCTTCTTCTCTGCTGTATGCGCTTTTGCATCTGTGCGGTTATGGCCTGACCCTCGATGAACTGAAAAATTTTCGCCAGCTGGGCAGCCGCACACCCGGGCATCCGGAGTATGGTGTCACTCCCGGGGTGGAGACGAGTACCGGACCTCTGGCCCAGGGACTCGGCAATGGTGTCGGCATGGCCCTGGCGGAGCGCCGCCTGGCGGAAAATTTCAATCGCAGTGAATTTCTCCCCCTGGTGGATCATTTC
This sequence comes from Magnetococcales bacterium, assembly GCA_015229045.1. Next base: position 13,379 of record JADGCJ010000034.1, on the reverse strand, counting down.
ACCTATGTGATCCTCTCCGATGGGGACATCATGGAGGGTCTCTCGGCGGAGGCGGCCTCTCTTGCCGGACACCTGTGCCTGGGCAAGTTGATTTGTCTGTACGACTCCAACAGCGTCTCCATCGAGGGGAGCACCCGGCTCACCTTTACCGAGGATGTGCGAAAGCGCTTCGAGGCGTGTGAGTGGCAGGTGTTGCAGGTTGACGACGGCGAGGATCTGAATGCCATCGAATCGGCCATTCGCGAGGCCCAGGAGGATGGCGAACGTCCGACGTTGATCATCGTCCGCACCGAGATTGGGTATGGTTCGCCCAAGGCCAACTCGGCGACGGCGCATGGTGCCCCTCTCGGTGCACAGGCTGTTCTCGAGACGCGCCGTTTTTTCGCCTGGCCCGAGGAGGCTTTCCATGTGCCGCCAGAGGTGACGGATTTTTTCCGGCGTGTGACCACGGAAGGGCGTGATGCCGAAGCGGAGTGGGTTGCCATTCTGGAGGCACACCACACCCGGTTTCCCCAGGAGATACAACGTTTTCAGCGGCAGATTCGCGGGGAGTTGCCCCCGGGCTGGGAGAACGTTCTGCATGAATTGAATTTTGGCACCTCCCCGGTGGCGACGCGGGTGGCTTCGGGCAAGTGTCTCAATGCCTTGGCGCCCATTCTTCCCTGTCTTCTGGGCGGATCGGCAGATCTGGGTGCCTCCACGCAGACGTTGATCGAGCGGGAGGCAGATCGCAACATTCATTTTGGCGTCCGGGAGCATGCCATGGGAGCCATGATCAATGGCATCTCCCTGCATGGTGGCTGGATTCCCTACTGTGGCACCTTTCTGGTGTTTTCCGATTACATGCGTGGCGCCATGCGCATGTCGGCCCTGATGGGTTTGCATGCCATCTATATCCTGACCCACGACAGTGTCGGTGTCGGCGAGGATGGCCCTACCCATCAGCCGGTTGAACATCTGGCAGCTTTGCGGATCATTCCCAATCTGATCGTGCTGCGTCCGGCGGATGCTGCCGAAACCATGGGGGCATGGCGTCACGTCATGCGCATGAAAAAGCCTGTCGCTTTGGTTTTGTCGCGTCAATCCTTGCCGGTCATTCCTGGCAAGCCGGATTTGGTGGCGCGGGGGGCGTACGTTATCGCCGATTGCCCGGGGACTCCGGAGATATTGTTGATCGGCACGGGTGGCGAGCTGCATCTGGTTGTGGAGGCGCAGAAGGAGCTGGCCAAACGCAATATTGCCGCCCGGGTGATCTCCATGCCCTCCTGGGAGTTGTTCAACCAGCAGGCGGAGGAGTATCAAAAGACCATCCTGCCGCCGAATATACGCAGTCGTTTGGCCGTGGAGGCCGGCTCCTCGTTTGGATGGCGGCGCTGGGTGGGTCCATGGGGGGATTTCATCTGTATCGACCAGTTTGGAATTTCCGGTCCGGGGGCGCAAATTCTGGCTCATTATGGCTATACAGTGCCCAATGTTGTCAATCGCGCTCTGGCGTTGATCGAGAAAAATCGCGGGGGGGTGGGGGGGCAGGATGGGTAGTTTTTTTGTAACTGCCCAGGTATCCCCTCAAGAAAGGCCTGGACATGAAAGCCTTTGTCAGGGCTTCGCCCCGAACCCCACCAAGGGGGCAGGCGGAGCCTCCCCCTTGGATCCCCCAACCCCTTTTAATAATTAAAGTATTTTACTGAAGCCTCGCCCCCCCCCGGGAGAGTATCTCTCTCCCCCGGGGGGGGCATGTGGACATCAAACGACTGTTTAATACTTAAGGCTGCTCTTCAAGCTCTTTCATGGTCAATTTGACGCGGCCCTGGCGGTCGACGTCGAGAACCTTGACCTGCACCGTGTCCCCTTCTTTGACCACATCGGTCACTTTCTGAACGCGCTTGTTGGAGAGCTGGGAGATGTGGACCAGACCATCCTTGTTGGGCAGAATGTTGACGAAGGCACCAAAATCGGTGATACGGACCACCTTGCCGGTATAGATCTGCCCTTTGGTCACATCGGCGACGATGCGCCGGATGATGTTTTCGGCATTCTGGGCGCTTTCGCCGTCGGAGGAGGCGATGCTGATGGTGCCGTCGTCCTGGATGTCAATCTGGCAGCCGGTCTCTTCGGTAATGCTGCGAATCACCTTGCCACCGGAGCCGATGACATCGCGAATCTTGTCCGGATCAATCTTGATGGTAAAGATGCGCGGGGCATGGATCGAGAGTTCCGGGCGATGGGTGGTGATGGACTTGCCCATCTCCCCCAGGATGTGCATCCTCCCCTGCCGGGCCTGTTGCAGGGCCACGGCCATGATCTCACGATTGATGCCGGTGATCTTGATATCCATCTGCAAAGCGGTGATGCCGCGTTCGTTGCCGGCCACCTTGAAGTCCATGTCGCCCAGATGGTCCTCGTCGCCCATGATGTCGGAGAGGATGGCAAAGCGATCCTGCTCCTTGACCAGGCCCATGGCGATACCGGCCACGGCCTCTTTGATGGGCACCCCGGCATCCATCAGCGACAACACCGATCCGCACACCGTGGCCATGGATGAAGAGCCGTTGGACTCGGTGATTTCGGAAATCACCCGCATGGTGTAGGGAAACTCTTCGGAGGTAGGCAGAATGGCCGCCAGAGCACGGGTGGCCAACTTGCCATGGCCGATTTCGCGGCGTCCTGGCGCTCCCAGGCGGCCAGTCTCGCCGACGCTGTAGGGAGGAAAGGTGTAGTTCAGATAGAAGCTGTCGCGAGACTCGCCATCGAGGCTCTCGACGATCTGCTCGTCGCGACCGGTGCCCAGGGTGACGACGGCGATGGCCTGCGTCTCCCCCCGGGTGAAGAGGGCCGAACCATGCACCCGAGGCAGAATCCCCACTTCGCACAGGATGGGACGAATATCGGTCAGACTCCGACCATCGATGCGCCGTCCGGTGGTCAGGATCTGTTCCCGGACCACATCCGACTCCAGATGTTTGAACAACCCTTTGATCTCTTCGCTGCGATCATGGCTCTGGCCATCGCTGCAGGGAACGGCGGCGAAGCGCGCCACAGCCTGTTCCCTGACCTGGCCCACGGCCTCCTGACGCTTGAGTTTTTCCCGCACCCCGTAGGCCGAACGCAGATCCGCCATGCAACTGCCGTGCAGCTGGGTCATCAGGGCGGCATCCTCGTGGATCTCTTTGACCGGCCAGCGGGTTTTTCCACACTCGGCGGCCAGCTCGCGGATAGCCGCGATCACCGGTTGAAAGCCGGCGAAGCCAAACATCACCGCATCGAGCATCTGCTCTTCGGTGAGAAATTTGGCTTCGGACTCCACCATGGTCACAGCATCGGCGCTGCCGGCAACCACCAGGTCCAGTCGGCTCTCCGCCATCTGTTCCCGGGTCGGATTGAGGACGAAGGCGTCGTTGATGAAGGCCACACGCGCCCCGCCTATGGGACCATCGAACGGAATACCGGAAATGGCCAAAGCCGCCGAAGCTCCCGCCATGGCCGGAATATCCGGTGAGTTGATGCCATCGTAGGACATAACGGTGGCAACGACCTGGGTGTCGTTGCGATACCCTTTCGGAAAGAGGGGGCGCAGGGGGCGGTCAATGAGCCGCGATGTGAGGATTTCCCGTTCCGAGGGACGGGTCTCCCGCTTGATGAAACCACCCGGGATGCGTCCGGCAGCCCAGTGTTTTTCCTGGTAGTGAACTCCCAACGGAAAATAGTCCATGCCGGGACGTTCACTCTTTTCAGCGGTGGCAGTGACCAGAACCACCGTTTCGCCGTAGGTGACCAGCACAGCACCGTCAGCCTGCCGCGCGATCCGCCCCGTTTCCAGGGTCAGGGTCTCCGGACCAAATGGGAGACTCTTTCGATGTATGTCAAACATGGTGTCGTATCCAGAAAGGTTGGTCGTGAGAGGGGGCTATTTGCGTAGGCTCAAACGCTGAATGAGACTTTGGTAACGGCTCAACTCCTGTTTTTGCACATAAGCCAGGAGGCGCCGTCTCAGGCCCACCATTTTCAACAAACCTCGCCGGGAGTGGTGATCCTTGTGGTTGACGCGCAAATGTTCCGTCAGATTGTTGATACGTTCCGTCAAAAGGGCCACCTGAACCTCGGGTGAGCCGGTATCTCCTTCCTTGGTGGCGAATTGCAGAATGACTTCCTTCTTGCGTTCCGGGGTAATCGACATCGATCTTCTCCTTGCTTCCAGGCTGGATGTTGGTTACGCCCGTACACCGAAAGGAAAGGGGTCAGACGGTCCGGAAGAGACGCTGTGGTCGGCACTGGCGCCAATCCTGGCCATCGCTGGCCTCGTCCAGGTGACCGATGGCTCCGAACCGTCCTTCCGGAGTCAACAGCCTCACGGGGCCGACTTGACCCGTCGCTGTCGGCACCCTGACCGCCTGCCCGTTTTGAATCCGGTGCCAGGCATCTGCCCGCAATCGCAATACCGGGATGTCGTCCAGTACCCGATCCACGGGAAATAAAGTGTCGTGCAGGCCACCCTCGACGACCTTCCTGGTCAGTTGATCCAGAGTGACACTCTCTTGCATGGTAAACCCCAAAGTCTCCGTGCGCAACAAGCGTTCCAAATGGCCCAGGCAACCAACGTGACGGGCGAGGTCGCGCGCCAGGGATCGCATATAAGTTCCCTTGCCACAATGGACGGCCAGGATGGCCATCCCTTCGGCATAATTTTCAAGTTCCAGGTGATGAATATGGACTTGTCGGGGTGTCATGATCACCTCTGCGCCGCGCCGTGCCAAGGCGTAGGCGCGTTCACCGTCGACGTGCAGCGCAGAGTAGACGGGTGGAATCTGCTCGATGGCCCCGACAAAATGGCCCAAAGCCGCCGTCAACGCCAGGGGATCGGGCCGACAATCATCCCGGCTCGTCACCTCTCCTTCCCGGTCGCCCGTATCGGTCTCGGCACCAAAACGGATCCAGCAGCGATATTTTTTGTCGCCGGCCAGCACCATGGAGAGGGTTTTCGTCGCCTCTCCCAGGGCCACGGGGAGCAATCCTTCGGCAAACGGGTCCAGGGTGCCACCATGACCGGCCTTGGCCGCTCCAGTCAGGCGACGCACGGCACTCACCACACCAAAGGAGCTCATACCAACCGGCTTGTCGATGGCCAGCCAGCCGCTTGGACCTTGTTGCCTGATTTTTCGAGTCATGCTGGCATGTCCAAAAAGCTGGTGTGGTGCTTCTGTTCGTCCATGGTCTCCTGTCTCCTGCTTGTATTTTTATCCTGTATAGATTATATTTATTCCATGAGTCGCACAACGCCAGAAGACAAACACACCCACGAATTGCTCGGAGAGTAGAAACACCATGACGACATTCGGCGGCAATGGTCGTGACTTGTTGGAGAGAGATCCCGGATGGAGGGCGCCCAACGTGAGCTGTCGCCAGATCGGCAAGATTCTGCTGTCAGGTGTGTTGGTGGTGCCGCTTCTGGCTGGTTGCATGACCGGATATGGTACAAGAGAGCCTGATTTGTACGTGCCGTACTCTGCTTTGGGCTATCCATCCCCGGGGGTTGTTTATGAATCATCACCGCCGGGGTATTCGCCACCCCCAGGGGTCGTCGATGGACCGCCACCGCCTGGCTATCCACCCCCAGGAATCGTCTACGAATCACCACCCCAGCTCGCTGCAGCGGAATCCCCCTCCGTGCGTGGCATCGTCTACGAGCTGCCGCAACAGCTCCCCGTGCCGGGCTATCCCCCTCCACCGGGAGTCTATTATGAACAACCGCAACGTTTTCCCGTTCTTGTGATCATCGAAGAGCGGGAAAAAGAGGTGATTGTTCGCAAAGGGGAGGATCATTTTCTGGCGTGTCCCCGGGCGAGGTATGATCGTCGGAAGGGGTGTCTGGGCCAGTGGCATACGGTGATTGCTCCCGTGCATCACAGTGAGGGGCACCAACACAGGCCCCACAATACCCCTCAACAGGCCATACACCAGCACAGGCCGCACGATACCCCTCAACAGGCCGTACACCAGCACAGGCCGCACGATACCCCTCAACAGGCCATACACCAGCACAGGCCGCACGATACCCCTCAACAGACAGAAGGGCTGCCAAGACAGGTCGAGTTCCCCCGACAATCCTTGGGACGGCCAAAATCGATCCATACTCCCCGGCAGGCGGTGGAACAGCCCATACGGATTGAAATTCCCCGGTCACCAGCAGAGCAACCAAGGCAGGTCGACACCCCCCGACAGACGGCGCAACCATCGACCCAATCCGAAACACCCCGGCAGACCGTACAGCCACGCTCCCTGTTCGACGCCCCCCGACAGACGGCGCAACCATCGACCCAATCCGAAACACCCCGGCAGACCGTACAGCCACGCTCCCTGTTCGATGCTCCCCGGCAAACGGTACGACCGCAAAAAACGCCCGAGGCTTCGCCCTCAAAGACGGATCAGCCCCAGGATGCCAACTCCTCCGCCTCCGCCTGCCAGGAGAACAGGAGACACCCCAGCGTCGGCGCCAGATGCAACCCCGGTCGCCTCTCCAGGTGACCTGAAGAGCAGAGAATAGGGTGGCGCGACGGGCAATCTACCCCTCTTCAGTCGGCGGAATGTGCAAAGATTGCAGCAGCCGGTCGATCTGATTGCCGTATTCGAACGAGGTATCCCTGGTGAAACGCAGGATGGGAATCTGGCGAATCTTCAAACGGCGCGCCAGGCGGCTGCGGACAAAACCGGCAGCGTGATTCAAGGCCTCGCCTGCAGCATCTGTCGCGTCGACACCGAGGATGGAGTAGTAGACGGTGGCATAACTCAAGTCCCGGCTCACCTCCACGTCGGAGATGGAGACGAGGCCGGTCAGGCGCGGATCCTTCACCTCGCCACGCTCCAGCATGTCGGCGATCTCCCGTCGGATTTGCACCCGGACCCGTTCGGTGCGCACACTCATCACAGCACATCCACCCGAAAATCGGCCACGACGACCTGACCACTCTGTTCGATAGACTCGACCACCTTGCGCAGACGACTCTGCAACAGGGCTGCGTCGTTACCCACCACCGCCATGCCCAGACCGGCGGTCTGCCACACATCCTGATGCGCCACCTCGGCTGCCGCCACAGCGAACCTCTGCTGCACCTTCGCCAGCAACCCCTTGATAATACTCCGCTTCTCTTTCAGGGAGTGGACACCGGGCAGGTGCAACCGGATTTCAAGAACAGCAATACGCATCATTCAGCTATGGTAGGACGAACCTCCTCGCGCACAAAGACCTCGATGACATCACCCACCTTGATGTCGCTGAACTTATCCAGGCTGATGCCGCACTCCACCCCTTCGCGAACGTCGCGGGCATCCTCTTTGAACCGTTTCAGGGCGGAGATGGTCCCTTCGTGGACGACGACATTGTCGCGCAGCAGCCGCACCAGGGAGCTGCGCTGGATCACGCCATCGGTGACCATGCAGCCGGCCACGGTGCCCACCTTGGAGATGCGGAACAACTCCCGCACCTGGGCATGGCCGGTGACGTTCTCCTTGAAGGTGGACTCCAACATCCCCTCCATGGCGCGTCGGATGTCATCGACCAGGTTGTAGATGACATTGTAAAAGCGCAGATCCACTTTCTCGCGTTTAGCCAGTTCGCGGGCCTTGGCGTCGGCGCGCACGTTGAACCCTACCACCACGGCATCGGAGGCGACGGCCAGCATGACATCGGATTCATTGATGCCACCCACGCCCATGTGGATGACCGTCACCTGGACATGAGAGTGCTCGATCTTGCGCAGGGCATCCGAGAGAGCCTCGACCGAACCCTGCACGTCCCCTTTGATGACCACTTTCAGGTCGGCCTTTTCTCCCTCCTTGATCTGGTCGAAGAGATCATCGAGCTTGGCCGGCGATTGGCGGGCCTGCTCCTGCTCCTTGCTCTTTTGTGCCCGGAACGAGGCGATTTCACGCGCCCGGCGTTCGTCGGGGACGACGACCAGATTGTCACCAGCCTTGGGAATACCGGACAGACCGATCACCTCCACCGGCGTGGAGGGACCAACCTCCTGGACGCTTTCGCCCCGGTCGGTGAGCAGGCCGCGAATCTTGCCCCACTCGTGGCCGACGACAAAGACATCGCCCACGCGCAGGGTGCCATTGCGCACCAGACAGGTAGCGACGGCACCGCGACCGCGATCCAGATTGGCCTCGATGATGACGCCGCGTGCCCGTCGGTTGGGATTGGCCTTGAGGCCCAACATTTCGGCCTGCAACAGGATCATCTCCTCGAGGTGTTCCAGGCCGGTACCGGCCTTGGCTGACAGAGGGACAAAGATGGTGTCGCCACCCCAGACTTCGGGGACCAGGCCATGTTCGGAGAGTTGCTGCATGACCCGGTCGGGGTTGGCGTTGGGTTTGTCAATTTTGTTGATGGCCACGACGATGGGCACACCGGCATCCTTGGCGTGGCTGACCGCTTCCATGGTTTGTGGCATGACGCCGTCGTCGGCGGCCACCACCAGCACAACGATATCGGTTGCCTTGGCGCCACGGGCGCGCATGGCGGTGAAGGCGGCATGGCCGGGGGTGTCGAGAAAGGTGATGCGTTTTCCGCTCACCGTGGTGACCTGGTAGGCACCGATATGCTGGGTGATGCCGCCATGTTCACCGGCGGTGACATTGGTCTTGCGGATGGCATCGAGCAGGGAGGTTTTGCCGTGGTCGACGTGGCCCATGACGGTGACGACGGGCCACCGTTCCATGAGCATTTCCGGTTGATCTCCGGCGTCGGCCAGTTCGGCTTCGATGTCGGCGCCGATCGACACCTGCTTGGTGCGATGCCCCATCTCTTCGACGAGCAGCGTGGCTGTATCCTGATCCAGAACCTGGTTGATGGTGACCATCACCCCCTGGCTGAAGAGGAGCTTGATCACCTTCGATGATTTGACGGCCATGCGGCTGGCCAGCTCGGCGACGGTGATGGTCTCCGGAATGATCACCTCCCGCACGACAGGTGCGGGCGGTCCTTCGACACGCCGTTCGTCCCGACCGCCACGGCCACCGCGACCCTGAGTCGGCATGCCACCGCCCTGGCTGTTGCCGGGACCGCTGGTACCTGCCGCACCGGCCCCCTTGCGCCCCTTACGTTTGCCCTTTGTTTTCAGGGTCTCACGGTTCTGCGTAAGGCGTTGTCCCTCGATTTCCAAGGTACGCTGCTCTTCGATGCGGCGTTTTTGTTCGCGCAGCTCTTCGAGCTGTGACAGGCGTTTGGTGACGAGGTCTTCGGTTTTCTTGCGCGCCACCTCTTCGCGTTGCAGGCGGGTCAGTTTGCGTTTGCCATCGGTTTTTTCCAGATCGACGGCATCGACTGCCAGCCCCACCAGGAGTTCCGGGACGGCATCGTCGTCCTGGGCAACACTCAGGGCGAGCATGGGATCATCATCCACGGCTGCCCTGGGCGCACCCGGGTGGCCGGTTTTGGGCCCGCGCTCTTTTCTTTTTCCTTTGTCCCGATCCACTCCTTTTCCACCCTTGGCACTGCCGGGGGTCTCTTTCGTGGCCACCGGCTTTGTCGTGCCTTCGGTGTAGGCCCTTTTATCCCTGACAACGACCTGTCCCGGCCGATTCCCGGCCTCGGTGGAGACTGATTTTCCTTCGTGGGGGAGTGTGGATTTTTCTGCCACCGCCTGATGCTCGGATTTGGGTTGTCCAACCTTGGGCGGTTCAGTTTTCTGCTGATCAGCCTTGAGTTGCTCAATTTTCGGATGCCCAACGGCGTCTCCTTCGGGCTGCGGTTCGACCTCTTGTATCGGGTCGACCCGTTGTTCCGCATGGCGCAGCTCATGCTGGAGCGGAACCCCCTCTCTTTCTGCCATCTCCTTGTCGGCGGCAGGAGCACGGTCTCTCTCGGCCTGTTTCAGGTCAGTCTGCGATGGAGCGACCGGAGGCGTCCACTCCCCCTGTTTCAGGACCTCCTGTTGCACGGCCTCCTGTTGCAGAACCTCCTGTCCGCGGATCCCCTGTTCCCGGGTCTCCTGCTCCCTGGACTCCTGTTCCTGGGCCTCCCGTTCCTGGGACTCCTGTTCAAAGGCGTGACGCTCTTCCTGGGTCATGGGCAGCAGGACATGGTGTTCTTGACCCTTCCCCTCGTTGCCCGCGCCCGATCCTTCGTGCAACCCCTCGGTCGAGGACTCCTCGTGGGCAGGCCGGAGTGTCGTGGGGTCTTCGGAGTTGGCTTCCGAACCGGCCTTGATGAAGGTTCGTTTGCGGCGCACCTCCACGACGACGCTCTTGCTGCGGCCGTGGGAAAAGTTCTGTTTGATGGAACCACCCTCCACCGTTTTCTTGAGAACGATCCGGCGTGGCGCCTTCAAACTGAGTTTCCCATCGCTATTCTCGGTCTTCTTGGTGTCGTCTCTCAACGAATACGTCTCCGCTGCTGTCCTGGTTTACCTGCTGGAAAATGCGTCCTTGTTGTTTCCCAGACCTTTTACGAACCTTTTACGATATTACGACATAAAGAACGTCTGCCATCGCGTGGTGTTGGCGCGCATGCGGCGGGCCATTTTTCCTTCGGGGAGTGCCAACACGGAGGCTGTTTCCTGACCGAGGGCGGCGCCCAACTGTTTCCGGTCGGGCAGGACCACGGGCTGCCCGACGTTGTGCCGGGCGCTCAGATGCGCCACGGCTGCCTGTGTCAGGTCGGAAGCATCCCGGGCCACCAGCAGGAGGGGGCGACCTCCACGTGCCAGGTACCCCTCCACCTCTTGCAGTCCCAAGAGGAGCCTCTTGTTGCGGCGGGCCAGGCCGACGCCATCCAGCACCCTCCGCGTCAAGGCCAGAGAGACCCGGTCCTGCAGGAGCGCGACCTCCGGCAGCACCAGAGGTTGCGTACTCAATCGTTTCAGCAGGCCCTGCCGCTTGAGCAATCCGGCGCAGTTTTGCCGGGTTGGCTGGATATAGATGCCCCGTCCTGGCAGTCGCCCTGCCACATCCTCCACCAGTCGACCCTGGGAATCCACGACAAACCTGAGCAACTGGGTGCGTGGATGGATCGTCCGGCTGATCAGGCAGGTGCGAGAGGCTGTTGCATCCGGTCTCTTATCCGGATTTTTTTCCTCCTGTCGCTTTAGGTTTCGGTTTCGCCTTGTCACCTTCATCAAACCACCCTGCCACCTGCCGTGCTTCGAGAATCAACGCGTCGATATCATTCTGGGACATGACGGGGTCGATCGCCAGTTCCAAAAACTCGTCGGTACTCAGGTCGGCCAGGGCATCCAGGCTGCGTATGCCTTTCTCGGCCAAGGGAACGACCATCCCCTCGGGCATCGCGTCGAGTTTGGACAACCTCGGATCAATTTCCAATTCCACTTTGCGTTCTTCCGTTTTCAGGGCTTGTTGCAGGAGTTGATCCCGGGCGCGGTTGCGCAGCTCCTTGGCGATCTCTTCGTCGAAGCCTTCGATGCTGGCCAGCTCTTCCAGGGGAATGTAGGCCACCTCTTCGCTGGTGGTGAACCCCTCCTGGATGAGGGCACCGGCCACCTCTTCGTCGATATCCAGGGTGGTCATGAACCCTTTGGCCAGTTCGTGAAACTCTTCGGCCCGGCTGTTGAGTTCTTCCTGTTCGGTGATGATGTCGATGCGCCAGCCGGTCAGGTCGGAGGCGAGGCGCACATTCTGCCCCCGGCGACCGATGGCCAGAGAGAGTTGATCCTCGTTGACCACCACCTTGATGCTTTTTTCCTCCTCGTCCATCACCACTTTGGAGACTTCCGCCGGAGCCAGGGCATTGCAGACGAAGACCGCTGGGTCGGCATTCCATTCGATGATGTCGATGCGTTCGCCTTGCAGCTCCGTCACCACGCCCTGGACGCGGGAGCCGCGCATGCCGACGCAGGCCCCGACCGGATCGACGTGGGCATCGTTGGAGCGCACGGCAATCTTGCTGCGAAAGCCGGGGTCGCGGGCGACGGCCCGGATCTCGACGAGTCCGTCGTAGATTTCCGGCACCTCCATTTCAAACAGCCGCGTCACCATCTCCGGATGGGTACGGGAGAGGATCACCTGCGGCCCCCGTGCAGCATCCCGGACGTCGTGGATGTAGGCGCGGATGCGATCTCCGGGGCGATAGTGCTCCCGGGGGAGCTGCTCCTCGTGGGGCAGGAAGGCCGAGGTCCGGCCAAGATCGACGTAGATATTATTGCGTTCCACCCGTTTGACCAGACCATTGACCAGTTGACCCTTGCGGTCGGCGTACTCCTGAAAGATGCGCTCCCGTTCCGCTTCGCGCACCTTCTGGACGATCACCTGTTTGGCGGTCTGGGCGGCGATGCGGCCAAACTCGATGGCGGGCAGCGCCTCGGCGATGAAATCGCCCAGCTTGGCGCCGGAGTTGAGTCTCCTGGCGCTCTCCAGGGAGATGCGGAGATCCGCGTCATCCACCTGCTCCTGCGTCTCGACCACCTCCCGCAACTGATTCAGGACGAACTCGCCGGAACGATTGTCAAAGCGTGCCTGAATATTCTTGTGGGCGCCATATTTCTTCCGCGATGCGGTCAAGATGGCCGTTTCCATTGCGTCGATGACGATCTGCCGGTCGATCCCTTTTTCCCGGGCGACCTGTTCCACAACCTGTATGATTTCACCTGCCATGGCTTGAAGTCCGCTCGCTCTCCCTAAAAATCCACTTCCAGATTGGCCTTGCTGATCAGGTCGAACGGTATGCGCACGTTGGGCGTCTGACCGGCTTGGCCGTCCATGTCCATGAGGATGTCATGGCCGTCCACTCCCCGCAACACTCCCCGGAACGCCTTGCGCCCGGTGGCATCACCTTCCAGGGGGCGAAAGGTGCGAAGAACCGCCAGACGACCGCTGAACCGGCTGTACTCTTCCCGTTTGCGCAGAGGGCGCGTCAACCCCGGCGAAGAGACCTCCAGTCGATAGGCGCCCGGCACGACCTCCTGGAGATCCAGCACCCCGGAAAGCTCGTTGCTGAGGGTTGCACACAGCCCCAGGTCGACGCCCGCAGGGTGGTCGACGCTCAACCGCAAGACCCACTCGCGACCCTCCTTGACATACTCCACGTCCACCACCTCGCATCCCGAGGTAAGGGCAACCTCTTCTGCCAGCTGGAAGACCCGTTCCGCGACTCCCGGCATGGTTCATGTGTCCTTTCCGACACGATCCGATTCCAGAAAATACGACCTTCGCAAAAAAAAAAGCCGGCAGAGGCCGACTTCGCATCCTGCAAAGACCCCCGGACACGAACCGTAACAATAATGTATTTCCAGCAGGAAGCCAAGGGTGTCAGAGACTCTTCGTCAATTTTCCGTAACTATTCAGCACCCGGCAACGAATCGGGGTCCAGGGGGCCGGCTCCCTGGCAGGTCCAGGACAGAGTCCTGGCAGGTCCAGGACAGAGTCCTGGC